>PHAT01000004.1:300000-411411 GCA_002840435.1 Deltaproteobacteria bacterium HGW-Deltaproteobacteria-6 | reverse complement strand
GGAAAATAATCACTTATTCGAGCAGACAAGTCAGCAAGGCAATCTCTCTCCATATTCCGATCAGCTTTAATCCACCTGCAAATACAAAAATAAGGAAATGGAGACGCAGAAAATCAGCCAAAACCCTATAGGAGCGTGCCTGTTCCTTTGTTATATTACGGCAAAACCGTATTCTTTGTGATCCGGTAAAGGCAACCGGGGCAGGAGAAATCCCTCTCCGGATCGTTATACCGGATTTTATAACCGGATGAATAAATATTTTACAAAAGGAGCCATGATGACCAGGAAAATGAAAAGTGCCACAGTGCTGATGATTTTGGGTGTGTTATTGCTGAGTACACAGGCTTTCGCCGCGGACGAATCACTTCTGAAAACGCAAAAAGATAAGATCAGCTACAGCGTCGGGGTCTCTGTCGCAAGAAATTTCCAGCAGCAGGGGGTTGAGGTCGATCCGGATGTCATGAATCAGGGCGTGAAGGATGTTATGGCCGGCGGAAAGCTTCTTCTGAATGAGAATGATCTGCGGACAACATTGAATACCTATCAGGAAGAGTTGAAGCAAAAGCAGGCGAAAGTCTGGGATGCCGCGGCCCAGAAGAATCAAAAAGCCGGTGAGGAATTTCTGGCGGCAAATAAAAAGAAGGAAGGTGTCGTGACTCTGCCCAGCGGTTTACAGTATAAAATCATTAAAGCGGGCGAAGGCCGGAAGCCCACCAGCAGCGATACGGTTGAATGCCAGTACCGGGGAACTCTGATCAACGGAACGGAGTTTGACAGCTCCTATCGTACCGGAAAGCCCGCGAGCTTCAAAGTGACCGGCGTCATTCCGGGATGGACCGAAGCCCTGAAACTCATGAGCGTCGGCTCCAAATGGCAGCTTTTCATTCCCTACCAGCTCGCCTACGGTGAGCGCGGCGCGGGAAACAGGATCGGACCGAAGGAAACATTGATTTTCGAAATAGAACTGGTCGCGATTAAGTAAGCCGGATGCAATACGGGCGAAAGGGGAAGGAGGGAATTCACGAATGATGAAAAAAAGTTTTGTGCAAATCCCCGCCTTTTTCCTTGGCCTGTTTTGTGTGCTGTTTCTCTGTCCGTCTTATGCCGGGGCCGATGTTTACCAGTATGTCGACGACCAGAGAGTCATTCATTTGACCAATGTGCCGTCGGGGTCGAATTACAGGGTTCTGATCAGGGAACGGTCGCTCCGTTCCAGCCTCCTGCCGGACTCCGGTCCACTCCAGGAATTAGTCAACCGGACCGCCGGTAAGTATGGTATCGACAGTGATCTCGTTTATGCGGTCATTAAGACAGAATCCAATTTTAACGCTAAAGCGGTATCCAGAAAAGGCGCGAAAGGACTGATGCAGCTGATGCCCGGAACGGCCGCCAGTCTTGGCGTGATGGATTGCTTCCATCCCGGTGATAATATTGACGGTGGCATTCGCTATCTTTCTTATCTGATTAACCTTTATGCCGGAGACTTGTCGCTTGCTCTGGCCGCCTACAACGCAGGTGAAGGAGCCGTCGCCAAATACGGCGGAATTCCGCCGTATGCCGAAACAAAATCCTATGTGCGCCTGGTCCTCGCCAACTATGAACGATACAGGCGAAAAACAGCAGGCAGGCCCTGAAGCAGAGCGTCCATCCGTTGCCTTGGTTCCAGGGATCACCGGCGGAATCGTTGAAACCTCATCCATTTCCCGATCCGCAAATAATATATTGCACCAATCGAAACACGTATTCCCCCGATAGGACAAAAGCCCGAAAGGTGCCATCTTTTATCCAGAGTATTATGGATAGGAGTCCTGTTGCCTGAGTCCCGCCTGCACAGGCTGGGTGATTCTCATCTTGCCCTCAGGGCAGGATCTTCTAAGATAACATGAGGTTTCCATGATGAAACGGATGGGAGCAAAAGGGTTTACCCTGCTGGAAATATTAGTGGCGCTGGCCGTTCTGGCGATAGCCGTGACGATGGTCATCCAGCTGTTTTCAGCAAATTTGAAAACGGCAGCCGTTTCCCGGGATATGACCCAGGCTGTGGCCAGGGCGGATACCCGGATCAAGAACATCCTGTCCAATGGCGCTTTGACGGAGCGCACGTGGACGGAAAACACGGAAGATGGTTATCGCTTCGATGTTTCCATATCGGAAATATTGAAAGACAGAACGGACAACTTGCCGGTCAAGCTGATGGAAGTCATGCTGACGACCCGCTGGGTTTCCGGAATGAAAGAAAAAAAGTTCAGCTTGAAATCAGTGAAAATGGTCGAAAAAATATCGGAGACGGAGAACAAACCGGCGTTATAGCGCCGCAGGCTGCTGATGGACGGGGGCCAAAACATGGAAGACCGATATAACATAAATAAACCCGGGGGGAAAAGTATCAGCCAGCCCGGTCGTGGCATGAAGGATGGCGGTTTTACACTGCTGGAGTTGCTGGTTTCGATGACGCTCCTGGTGATTATTATCGTCCTGATGATGGGAGCCGTGAGAATCGGGTCCCGATCCGTGGCGGCCGGCGAAAAAAAAATGGAAGAACAGGAAAGATTCAGATCGGTCCTGTCGATTATTGATGCCCAGATTCAATCGCACGTTCCTTTAACTTATCAGGAGGAGGGTAACAAAAAATACTATTTCCACGGAGAGTCGAAAGCCATGCGCCTGACAACCAATTATTCCGTCTGGGACGGCCGGAGGGGGTATGTGATTGTCGATTACAGGGTTGCCTCCGGGCCTTCCGGTAAAGAAATCATGACCGCCCGGGAGAGTGTCCCCGGTGTGGGAGGGCACCGGGATGTCCGCCTGATCGAAGCCTCTTCGATTTCTTTTGAATATTTCCGGAAGGAGTCCGCCGAAGAACAGGGAAGATGGGTGGAATCTTTGACCGACGCAAATCTGATACCGGAAAAAATACGGATACACCTGACGGAGGGAACAAAAAAACTTTCGCTGCTCTTTCCGGTGAGGGTCGGCGGGGAAATGCTCGGCGCACAGGGAGGGGCATCACCATTGTCCAATATTCCCAAGGGCGCCGGTCAAGGCCAAATGAGATGAAGCATCCGATGAAAAAAAATCAAAAAGGCATCGCGCTCCTGATCGTCCTGTGGGTGCTGGCGGTGTTGATGGTCATGGTGATTTCATTTTCGGTCATGACGCGCCTCTATACCTATGACCTGATGAGTTTTAGAGACGGGATGGAGAAAAAATACCTGGCGGAAGCGGGCATCAGTCGCGGTACGATGGAAATTATCTACCGCATGGTTAATCAAAACCAGGCCATAACGCTTGTGGGCAGAGAGATCTGGAAGACGGACGGCACAACCTATAATTCGGATATGGACGACGGCGGCTACCGTGTCCGAATCATCGATGAAACGGGGAAAATATCACTGAATGGCATGACCGACGTCTCCGGCATTGTTTTGAAGAACCTTCTGGTGAACCAGGGAGTTGCGGCGGAAAAAGCCGACATCATCGTCGATTCCATCCTGGACTGGAAGGACGGGGATGATCTGCATCGTCTCAGCGGCGCCGAGGATGAATATTATATGTCGTTGCCTGATCCTTACAAGGCCAGAAACACGGTCTTTGAAACCCTGGACGAATTGATTCTGGTTCGGGGGATGACACCGCAAATTCTTTACGGCCGGGGTAAAATAAAGGGGATCATCAGCTTCCTGTCGCTGATGAATACTGCGCAGCAGATTAATGTCAATGTGGCCCCGCAGGAGGTATTAGCCGCCCTTCCGGGGATGAACGCGGATATGGTTAAACGTATCATGGAAATAAGAGCGGTATCGGAGATTCGCGATGTGGAAGTCATTCGGGATATCATCGGCGACAGCTATCCGCTCATGTCACCCCACGTGGTTTTTGCCCCGCCGGGCCAGACGACGGCTTATACGGTAGAGGCCACGGGTTACATGAAGAACGGGAAGACAGGTTATCCGATTACGGCAACAGTGGCCTTTGACGGCCCTTATCAGTATCGTTATGTTTACTATAAAAGCCCGGTGGACTTAAATCAATGAAGTTAGAAAAGTATTACAGCCATATTAAATTGTATTTTTTCAAAATGGCGTCCCTGGCGGTCCGTCTGGGACGATTCCTGCGGCGTATTTTGTCGCTCGGCCTTGCTGATGATCGTATAGCGCCCCTGCAGGCGCTGTCGGTTGTTTTAGAAAACGGAGGCGTGTGCATAGTTCATGCTTCCAGATTTTTTTCCCGTATCAAAATCAGAGGGATGCAGCGCTATTACTTCGAGAAGGGAAATTATCCGACGCCGGAAAATGTCGCGTCAGCTGTTACGCTGGCTGTCAATGAGTTCCGGGCTATGCATGCGCAGATTATCCTGGTCATCCCCAAGTCCTGGACCATCGTGAAGACAGCCGACTTCCCCCTGTCGGTTATGGATAATCTCTCTGATGTCGTATCCTATGAACTGGACCGCTTGACCCCGTTTGCCGCAGCCCGGGCCTTCTATGATTTTCAAATGATCAGCCAAAACGATCATCATCTTCAGCTGATGATCGCGGCGGTGAACAGGGATATTCTCGAGCCATACATTGCCGCCCTGAAGGAAAAGAAAATCAGCTTAAGCAGGATGACGCTCAGCACGTCGGCATTCGGCGCACTTGCTGATTACGTTCAGAGAAGCGGCGACATCGTTTTCGCTTCCGTGGACCATGGCGAATACGAAGGCGGGCTCATCAGAGATCATCGATGGCGTGCGTCCTTCACCGGCAAACTACCGGCCGGAGACGAGCAGGCGCAGATCCGCTTCGCAGCCGAAGAAATCAATGCCCTGCTGGACGGAATCGATCTGGATAAAGGGAAAATAGACGTTATCATCGATTGGCGCCTGTCTGAAAAAAGTGTTCTTCTGCTTCGGGACAGTATTCACGCGAAAGTAAATTTCATTGGTAAAATGGATCTGAATCTTCCTTTCCTGAACAAAGGCGATTTACCCGAAGTGCCTTACCCGGCTGTGGGCGGCGTCCTGGAACATTTGCGGCCGGGGGGAGCCGGGATCAATCTTCTCGATTGCGGCAGACACCGCAAGGACAAACCCGCCATGTTTCTGACCATTATTCTGCTCGTTATCCTCGCGGTCCTGGGCTTGTTTTGGGTGCTGTCCCCCATCCAGGTTGAAGAGTGGAAAACGCAGGCTCTTGACCGTGAAATTGCAGCCCGCAGGGAAAATGTCCGAAAAGTGGAAATAGTTAAAAAAGATCTGGAAAGGGTGGAAAAAGAACTGACGGACATCAGGGAATTTAAAACCGCAAGGCCGCTGGTGTTGAATCTGCTGAAAGAGATCACTAAGATTCTACCGAAAAATACCTGGCTTACCCGGGTAAGGATTACGGATTCCATCGTCGAGATTGAAGGATATGCCGCTTCGGCGACGGAAATTGTTCCGAAGCTGGAATCGTCGGACTATTTCAAGAAAGTTGAATTTGCATCTTCCACAGCCAGAGATACCCGATTGAATGCCGACCGTTTTACCATTAAAATGGAAATTGAAGGATTACCCGGGGAGAAGGTGAAGTATGAGAAAAAGAAGTAGAATACTGATGATGGCGATTCCGCTCATCATCATCCTCGCGGGCGCGGTCTTTTATGAGTATGGCTATCGCCGGGTCCAGTCGGAACTGAAAGACCTGAAAAGCGATGTGTCCGAGAAAACGAAGATTCTGTCGAAATACAAGAGTCTCTTAGCCGAGAGGCCTCAGTTGGAGGAGGCGCTGGCGGCGGCAAAGGAAAACAGGAAAATGGAAAACACGCGCCTGATTGAAGGACAGACGCCTTCCGTCGCGGCTGCCAGCCTCCAGAATGTCATTAAGGGCATGATCACCGCGAGAGGAGGAACGATAGCCAGCGATCGCGTGGAAAAACTGGAGGGTGCGGGAAAGTTCAGAATTATCTCGGTGACTTTTGATGCCGTTATGCCGGATACAAGGGCGCTTGCCGATACGCTGTATGCGATTGAGACGCAATCCCCTTATCTGGTCGTGCGCGAACTGGATATCCGGATCAGGAATTTCAAGGAACCCAGGGATCTGACGGTCAAATTGAAAGTATCCGGGTTAACAGGAGGATGAGATGCTGACAATGAAATCTGTTTTAAGAAATTTAACGGTTGGAAACGGCTTCCTGTTTGCCGCAGCGGTCTCCTCGGCCTATCTGATCGTCTTGCCGTTTATGAATATGGATATCCGGGTGCCTGCTCTCCGTCTGAACCAGGCGATCCTTTCGAATAATACGCAAAAGACGGAATGGATCAATCCATCGCCTGCTGACTATGCCCTGATTGCCGAACAGAATCTTTTCCATCCCGAGCGGAAAATTCCTCCTGAAAAAACGGCGGAGAAAGCCGTTCCGCGCCCCGAAGTTGTTCTTTACGGGACATTGATTTTCAACGACGTGAGCGTCGCTTATATTGAAGACAAAAAGGCGCCCAAAACGACGCCGGGAAGGGGTAAGCGGCAGATTGCGGCGGAAAAAGGCTATAATATGAACGGCTACATTCTCCAGCAGATCAATCCGGACAGCATTGTCTTTGTAAAAGGAGACGACCGGATGATGGTCAGGCTGGAAGATGGTGAAAAAAGACGGGATACGGAAATGGCTAAAACGTCCATGACTGCTGCAGGCGCCGCCGGACAGGCTGGTCCGCAGCATGCCGCATCAGCTGCACCGGCGGGTTTGCAGCAAGCCGCACCGGCTGCTGCCCATCCTGCCGCCCATCCGACCGCCCAGCCGCCGCAGACGCCGGCGACAGCGGCGACAAGCGGGCAATCCAACGCCGGTCAAACACCTTTTGGTGTTACCGGACGGCGCAATGCCGCTCAGATCCAGGTACAGAAGAGAAGAGAGGCTGCCCTGCAAATGCGGCAGTCACAGACACCTTAGGGTAATGCCGCACAGTCTGCTCGTGCTTTTCCCGTGCGGGACCATCAGTAGTTTGTCCTGTAATACCAGGTTGCTTTCAAAAAATAAACGATGAATTTTTGAAAGCTTACTTGGTATTATGCTCGGTAAATTAACCTTTTAATGTTTGATAGCAACCTGGTATAAGATTACGGCTCTTTGCTTTGAGGATTCTTTTTCTCTTTCAGGAGTTCTTTTTTGTTAATGCGCCCTTTGCTTTCATCCGCCATGTTGTCAATATATTCATTCGTTACGGTGTTTGCCTGTGTCTGATCCTTAACCACCCGGGGGGTCAGCAGAATGATAATTTCCGTCCTTTGTTTGTTGTCTGTCCAGTTGCCGAAAATCCAACCGATGAACGGGATCTTCGTCAGAAACGGAATGCCCGAACTGGACTTGGTTGTATCTTCCCTGATGAGCCCGCCGATCACAATGGTCTGCCCGTCCTGAACCACGACGCTGGTTGTTGCATCGTTTTTATTCAGGATAATCTGCGATTCATTGGAAAAAAGTTTAACCGTTTCATAGGTGGAAACTTCCTGATACAATTCCAGGGCGACAAGACCTCCTTCATTCACCCGGGGTTTGACCTTCAAAATGATACCGATATCACGGTACTGAATCGTCCGTTGCGGAGCCACCGTTGTTGAAGCGTAGGTTTCCGACGTGACGAGCGGGACCTGCTGCCCGACCTGGATTTTCGCCTCCCGGTTGTCCGAAACAAGGATATGGGGCGTTGCGAGGAGTTTGGCCCTCGAGTCCGTCGCCAGAGAGGTGATCAGTATTTTCAGGTTGCCTACATCATCGATTCCGTAAAGGTTAAGACCGGTTCCCGCAGGCTGGGTGACATCCACCCCGGAGAGCGCCGCGCCGCCGACACCGCCGCCCACACTGTATTTTCCTATGGTTCCCCGTATCCAGGGCGCCAGTCCCAGACTGAGATTGTCGGTCAGAGTCACCTGGGCGATCAAACCTTCAATAATAACCTGCCTCGGAATAATATCGATTTTATCAATGGCTGCCTTAATCATGAGAAATTCTTCGGGCGTCGATAAAATAATAATGGAGTTGGTGACTTCATCCGGGATGAATTTGGTGAATTCAGCGACAAGCATCTGTCCTCCGGATGAAGTTGGGGGGCTGGAAGATGCATGCCCGCCCATCCCGCTTACCGCGGGTGGTGACGCCTGTCCGGCCGCAGCACCGGCACCCGGGGTCGCAGGTGATCGTGCCCCCTGAAAGGTTTGCTGCAGGATGCTGGCTATGTCCTTGGCCTTTCCGTTATGAACGGAGTAGACAAAAACCTGCGGCCCGGTGATTTTCATTTTTTCATTATCAAAGACTTCAATCAACTGGAGCAGACGTTTCACATTGGTATCGGTGTCGACGATGATGATTTGATTGCTTTTGGGAACGTCGATCAGGATGGCATTACTGGATGAAAAAGGCGAAAGCAATTTAATGGCTTCGGCTGACGACATATAGAGAATGGGCGCCACCTGGAGCAGAGCTTTCCCTTTCACGACAATCTTTCGGGGGTCGCGTCCGAAGTTGACGGGTGACGGTTCTCTCGAAATGTCACCAATGGGGACGAGACGGTAGAGACTGTTTTCCTCCACAACCCCGATGCCGTTCAGTCTCAGGATGACTTCCATCAGGGGGAGCACCTTGTCAAAGGGAACGGGAGCAACGGCACGGAAAGTTACCCTGCCTTTGATCCGGGGGTCAACCACATAGTTAACTTTAAGTACATTACCGAAAATAGTTTGAATGATCGCAAACACATCCGCATCATCGAAATTCAGAGTAACCATCCCCTGCTGCGATGCCATAGCCGGGATCGACGGCCCGGGGATGAAAGGCGCCGGTTGCATGTTCGGCAATTGCCCACCGGGCAATGGAGCAGCGCCTCCCGGCATGGTGGACTGCGGCGGTTTTGCCTGGTCCGGACGGGCCAATGCAGGTGTCTGACTTTGCTGCGGCAGGTTTTCGCTCTTTGCGGCAGGCATAACCGGCTGCTCCCCCGGCTGAATTTCAGGGCTCTTCTGGCCGGGCAGCAGGGGAATTTGAGGATTCACCGGCACTGGTTTGATGATAGGCGGGGTTGCCGGTTCCTGTGCGAAGCACACTGTCTGTGTTCCAGGCACGCCCGGAAAGGAATGGAACATCCAGCTGAAAGCGATTAACCCGATGTATGAATAAATGACGTGTTTTCTGTTTTGCAATGTTCACCTTCCGAATACAGTTATTTCCAGCTTACAATATCCTGGTCTTCACCCTCGCCGCCGGGAGAGCCGTCTCTGCCGTAGGAAAATAAATCATATTCGCCGTGTGTTCCGGGAGACTGATAGATGTATGGCTTGTTCCATGGATCATTGGGCATATCTTTCTTGAGGTAGGGGCCGTCCCATTTTTCGATGTTGGGGTTGACGATGAGTGCGTTCAATCCTTCCTGCGTGGTCGGATATTGCCCGGTATCGAGACGATAGTGATCCAGCGCCTGTCCGAGTAGCTCTATTTGCGCCTTGGCCGCGGAGACCTTGCCCTTGCCCAGCTTGGGAAAAAGACGGGGACCCACCAGAGCGGCAATCAGAGCCAGAATGACCATGACCACCAGCATTTCAATGAGGGTAAACCCTTTTGAGCCGGGCGTCCTGCGAAAATATTTAATCATCATCAAAATTCTCCATCCCTCGACCATCAGTTAATGACCTAGGATATTTAAGAGAAATTTGACATTTACCAGACTGTTTTACTATCGGGGAGAAACTTGATCAGGCATTCAGAATTTCCTATTTCCATATCAGGAAAAGGATGATGAAATCCTGAAGTGCTGTGGCAGTCCGACCTGACGCGGCCGGCTAGCCTTCTTGAATATTGGTGAAAAAAAGATGCCGGCCGGCGAAAGGAGGGAAGACGCCGGCCGGCAGCGAACCGGGAGTGTGCAAGCCATCGGGACGCCTTTCCGGTTCATCAGGTTTTTCGGTTAAAACACAGGTGTTGCATTTTTCCAGACGGTTGTCTCTTGAACGGACACATAACAGTTCGGTCGCCGGACAGACCGGTTCCGCATGGAGTCAATATGTTTATTTTCTGTTTCACAGTCAATCAGGCTCGCCCTGATTGATCACGCGGCGATAACTTAAAATTATCTAATCCGGTCCAGGTTATTCCGGGCCGTCTGCAGGAGTTTTCATTATTATCCCGGAACAAGGGTAAAAAGCGGATCTCCCCGCTTCCGCAAGACGAGCGTTCATTCGCCTCCGCTTGCTGCGATATAAAAGCGTTCGTTTCATACCTCGACTGCCTGCTGCGAGGCGGTTGTTTTTTTTGCAGCCTTTTTTGCCGTATTTGTTTTCCGGTGTTTCTGTTCCGGCACAATGAGCCGGACGGATGTTCCCTGTCCCTTTTTGGCTTCAATCTCGAAAATGCCCCCGATATGATTCAGCCGTTCCCTGATGCTGAGCAGGCCGAAACCGCCCGTTCGCGAAGAAGGACGCTCAATGTCCTCCATATCGAAGCTGACGCCATTGTCCTTCACGGTAACACTGATCTTTCCCGGCAGCATTTGTAAAATGATATAAGCTTCTTTGGCGCGGGCGTGCTTTACCGCATTCAAAAGCAGCTCTCTGGTGGATCGGAATAAGAACACCTGAAGATCCTTATCAATATTCCGGATTTTCGGATCATTTTTCACAATGACCTTCAGCCCGTGCTGGTCTTGAATCTGCTCGCCCAGCCACTCCAATGCTTCCGTCAGTCCCAATTCGTAAAGGACGGACGGGCTCAGGTCGGTCATCAAAGATCTGGTTTGCGTGATGGCCTGATTGATCAACTTGATGATGTCTTTCAGAGGCTTTTCCGACTCGTCTCCGTGCGACGAGTCCAGAAGCAGATCGAGCTTCAATTTGGTGATAGCCAGTGTTTGAGCGATATGGTCGTGGAGGTCGACGGCAATCCGGCGTCTTTCACGTTCCTCGGTCATGACCAGTTCCGATGTGATGGATCTGAGCATTTCATTGGTCCTGAGAATTTCCTGCTCCGCTTCCAGGTGTTCCGTGATATCGCGGGCATTGGCCAGGATGCCTTGAATCTCTCCCGCTTCATTTCGGAATAACGATGCGTTGTAAAGAACATTGGTTTCCCTGCCGGAGGTATGGCGGATGGCCAGAGGATAATCCCGTATAAACCCCTTGGCAAAAACTTCGAGATACCCGTCATGAGCTTTGTCCGGTTCAGTGAAATAACCGGAAAAGTCGCTGCCGATCAATTTTTCCGGGCTGAGACCCGTGACGGATGCAGTGGCCTTGTTGACATCCGTGATCATGCCGTCGGCGTTGATGGTCACCAGGGGATCAAGGCTGGCCTCGATCAGGCTTCGGGCATAAAGGGAGGCCTCGCGTTTTTCTTTTTCGGCTTCTTTCAGTTTGGTAATGTCCAGCAGCGATAAGACCTGCCTCCTGGTCGGTGGTATCCAGGCAATACTGGCCAGAACATAATGAACATCGCCCGTTTGATGAATGATTCTGAATTCACAGTCACTGCTTGCCTCTGTGGCGGTGAGTCCGCACTTTTGATCGAGATCGACCGTTTTGCCGAGATCATCGGGATGGACAAACTCATTCCAGTATTTTTTTCCTTCAATTTCCTGTCTGGCCATACCGGCGAGTTGTTCAAATTGTTTATTGGCGAGAACAATCTTTTTGTTCTCCCCGATAATAATGGTTGCTGTGCCGGTATTTTCAAAAATGGACCGGTAACGGTTTTCCGATTCCTTGAGGGCGTCTTCGGCGCGCTTTCGTTCAATCCGCTCTGCCGCTTCCTGCATGGCCCTGTTCACAGCGGGCGCCAGACGGGACATTCTGTCCTTCAGAACATAATCCGTTGCTCCTTTTTTCAGAAGATCAATAGCCAATTCTTCGCCTAATGCTCCGGAAACAAAGATAAACGGAATATCGGGATATTTGCTTCTGGCAATTTTCATTGCCTCATAACCGTTAAACTGGGGAAGGGAATAGTCGGAAAGGATGATGTCCGGCAATCTTTCTTCGAGCGCGGCGAGGAAAGATGCTTTATCGGAAACGAACGTGGGCTCAAAGTCCGTCCCGGCCTCGCTAAGCTCGAAAGCCACTAATTCCGCATCTGCTTGAACATCATCCAGGATCAATATGTGGAGTCTTGATTTTATCATTCAATCTCTATTCCTTAGTGTATTTTAAGCTGCCTTCATGATCAGCCGCTGTTCAATTTCTTTAGGGGTATTAATAGGGTTCAATCCGGTAAATAACAATAGTAATTAATTGACAGAGGTACAGTAGCTAAATACTACTATTAATAGCCCTTTGCGGATATAGCCCATCACCCGTTTTTTTCGTGTTCATCCATTCCCTGAGCCGTATTTAAGGTATCAGGCCTGTGGGATGCAGTTTTATCCCGATGGAAAATATTACCTAATAGCATAACATTTTATGCAACAGGAAGATGCCTTATCAGTGAAAACACCATAATCGGATGTGATGTTTCCGGGGATGGCAATTTTCTCTGATTGGGAAATAACAAAATGACAGGTTATTAATCATGAAAAATAAGACCAGAGCGCTGATCCTGCTGATCATTATTACCGCTTCTTTTTTCGCCGGATATTGGGTCAGCAGAACGAACAGGTCCGATGAAGCCTCTATCCGTAAAATATTATACTATGTGGATCCGATGAATCCGGGATTCCGATCGGAAAAACCTGGCCTTGCCCCCTGCGGCATGGCTCTTGAGCCGGTTTATGCTGATTCCGGTGAAGCAGCCCTCCAGAAATCGCTGCCGCCGGGAGCGATCAGAATACCGCCGGAAAAACAGCAATTAATCGGCGTCAAGACGGCAATCGTGGAGAAATCACCGTGGAGCCATACGCAGCGCGTGCTGGGAAGGGTGACACCGGACGAGACGCGCGTTTATCGGATCAACGCCGCCGTTGCCGGCCTGATCAAAAATGTTCGTCCCGTAACCACGGGCAGTCAGGTGCGGGAAAATGAACTGCTGGCTACGTTTTATTCGTCCCTGGAGTACCGGGCGCTGGTCCAGAGTTATTTTAACTCCATGAAATTAGTCAAAACCGGATCCTGGGGCGCGGACGCGGAACGCTCGCATCCCCAATTCAGCAAGGCGCAGCTTGCCCAGATGAAGAAAACCGCCCGTGATCAGGGGCAGACGGGAGAAACATCACAAATTGATTATTATCGCCGAAATATTTTAAACTCGGGAATAAGCGCTTATCAGCTGGCGGAAATGGAACGCACCGGAACGATACCCGAGGAAATTGAAATCCGCTCACCCGCCAGTGGTTTTGTGGTCCTCCGGAATGTAACGGCCGATCTGCGTTTTGATAAAGGAGCCGAATTATACAGAATTGCCGACATTTCCAGGGTCTGGGTGCTGGCTGATGTTTTTGAAAATGAGGCGTCGTTTTTTCAACCGGGGCAGCGCGTTAAGCTGGAGTTGCCCTATCAGAAAAAAACCATGTATGCCACGATGAGCAATGTTTTACCCCAGTTCGACCCCGCCACACGGACCCTCAAGATGCGCCTGGAGGTGAATAACCCGGGCTATGCTCTGCGACCCGATATGTTTGTGAACGTAGAGCTCGTCATGAACGGTCCGCAGGCAATCATTGTACCGGTGGACGCTGTTCTGGATTCAGGATTGAAAAAAACGGTCTTTATCGATCGGGGCAACGGAATTTTCGAGCCCAGGCAGGTGGAAACAGGGCGTTCTCTCGGGGAGCGGGTGGAAATTGTACAGGGGCTGATGCCGGGCGAGAAAATTGTGGTGTCCGGAAATTTCCTCCTCGATTCCGAGTCTCGGATGCAGCAGGCTGCTTCGGGAACCGTCGTGAAAACCTTTCGTGACCCGGTTTGCGGCATGAATACGGATGAAGACCGCGCCCGGGCTGCCGGTCATTTTCATGAATATCAGGGCGGCAAATACTATTTCTGCTCAACAGAGTGCCGCGATGAATTTATCAAGTCGCCTAAGCGTTATACCGGAACCGCAATGCATCAGGGAAGCATGCCGCCAGCGCCGGCCGGCGCCGCGAAAGAAAAGAAACCAAAACCCGGTGCTGCGATCAATCATCAGGATCACGATCATGGCGCGATGCAGGGCTCTGAGCATTCGTCGCCGACGCCGATGCGGAGCAACGTCAAGATGATGAAGCCTGCCGCAAACGGTAAAGCAAATATGCCGATGGATGCGGCGGCCATGCCCGGCGCAAAAACAAACCCTGCGCCTTTCTCTGATCGTTCCCTGCCGGTGATGACCGAATCGCCGGAAGGAAAGCCTCCTCTTTCTCCGAAGGCCGCAAGCCCCATGCCGGTGACATCCGGTGGACAAGGCAGGGGAACGATGCCCGGAGCGCCGGGCGCCGCCCCTCCTCCCGAAGGCAACCCGATGCAACCGCGACTGCCGGGCCAGCTGCCCGCTGCTATCAAAACAGATAAAAGTTTTTTGCCGGCGATGAATTCTTCTCCCGTCTTCCCGGCGCCCGGCGCTGTCCAGAATGCTTTGCCGCCGGGAGCCCCGGGGGCGAATGTCGCGCCGGAAGCGGCGGGGGGCGCAGGAGATCAGAAAAAACGTTATCCCGCCAACATGAGAACGAAGAACCCCGCCGGCCGCATGCAGATGCCAGGGCAGCGGGAAGCATCTTCCCCGCCCGATGAAAACGCGGCGATCACTCCGCGCAAGACTTCCCCGTTACGGGACGAAGAAATGAAACGTCCAGATGGTGAATAAAGGCATGATTAACCGGACCATTGATTTTTCCGCCAACAACAAACTGATTGTTTTGCTGATTGTGGCCGCTCTCGCCATCGCGGGGTGGTGGTCCATGAAGACGGTTCCGCTGGATGCCATACCGGACCTCTCGGAAACCCAGGTCATCATTTACTCCCGTTGGGATCGCAGTCCGGATATTCTCGAGGATCAGGTGACCTACCCGATCGTTACGGCCATGCTGGGCGCTCCCGGCGTCCGGACAGTCCGGGGATTCTCCGACTTCGGTTATTCCTTTGTCTATGTCATTTTTGATGAGGGGACCGACATCTACTGGGCGCGATCGCGCACTCAGGAATACCTGTCGGCGATCTTGCCGCGTCTGCCCCAGGGTGTGAAGACGGAGCTGGGACCGGATGCCACGGGGCTCGGCTGGGTTTATCAGTATGCGCTGGTTGACACGACAGGTCAGCAGAGCCTGGCGGAACTCCGTTCCTATCAGGATTGGTATCTCCGCTATTACCTTAAATCGGTGCCCGGGGTGGCCGAAGTGGCCCCCGTGGGTGGTTTTCGCCAGCAGTATCAGGTGAATCTCGATCCCAACCGGCTGCAGTTTTACGGGATTACGGTCAACCGGGTGGTCGAGGCGATTCGCGGGAACAACAACGATGTCGGAGGCCGGCTGATTGAATTTGGCGGAACGGAATACATGGTGCGCGGCCGGGGATATGCGCGGTCCACCGAAGAGTTCGGGAATATCGCCCTGGCCGTCAGCGAGAACGGATCGCCGATCCGTGTTCGCGACGTGGGACAGGTGACGCTTGGACCGGACTACCGCCGGGGCATTGCCGACCTCAATGGCCAGGGCGATGTTGTTTCCGGCATTGTCGTCATGCGCCAGGGTCAAAACGCTCTGGATGTCATTGAACGGGTCAAAAAGAAGATTCGGGAAATCGAACCCGGCCTGCCTCCCGGCATTAAAATCATTCCCGTTTACGACCGTTCGGAGCTGATCAATCGCGCCATCAGCAATCTCAAGGTGACCCTGATCGAGGTGATGATCACCGTTTCGCTGGTCATCCTCATCTTCCTGTGGCATTTCCCGAGCGCGGTTATTCCTATTATCACCATTCCGCTTGCTGTTTTGATTTCGTTTATCCCGTTCCGGCTCATGGGGATTTCAGCCAATATCATGTCGCTTGCCGGAATCGCCATTGCCATCGGCGCGCTGGTTGATTCGGCCATCGTGATTGTGGAACAGACGCATAAAAAGCTGGAGATATGGGAACAGGAGGGCCGGAAGACCGATTACCGGGAAGTGATCATCAGCGCGGTCAAGGAAGTCGGACCGGCCAGTTTCTTCGCCCTGTTGGTCATCGCGGTCTCCTTTCTTCCCATTCTGACCCTTGAGGCTCAGGAAGGGCGTCTGTTCAAACCGCTGGCCTATACCAAAACGCTGTCCATGGTTGTCGCCGCCTTTCTGGCCGTCACGCTGGACCCGGCTTTACGGCTCCTGTTTACCCACTTTCGCAACTTTCATTTCCGGCCGCGCGCTCTGAGCCGCATGGTGAACGCCATGCTGGTCGGGAAAATCCGGCCCGAAAAAAATCATCCCGTCAGCCGTTTTCTGATTCGTCTCTATGAGCCGGCGGTGTCCTGGTCGCTCAACCGGAAGTGGCTCGTTATCGGTGTCTCCGTCATGCTGGTGCTGGTGACCATCCCCGTGTTTCAAAAGCTCGGTTCCGAGTTCATGCCGCCCCTCGACGAGGGGTCGCTCTTTTACATGCCGACTACCATGCCGGGGATCTCCATCACCAGAGCCCAGCATCTTCTGCAGACCACGGACCGGATCATTAAACAATTTCCGGAAGTGGATCAGGTGCTGGGGAAAGCGGGACGCGCCGAGACGTCAACGGACCCGGCGCCCCTTTCGATGCTCGAAACCCTGGTCATCCTCAAGCCGAAAAGTGAGTGGCGCAAAGTTGACACCTGGTATTCTTCCTGGGCGCCCCAATGGCTCAAACCCCTGTTTCGTTCGATCTCTCCCGACACGCTGTCGCAGGAAGAACTGATTCACCAGATGAATGAAGCGCTGCGGCTTCCCGGACTCTCCAATGCCTGGACCATGCCGATCAAGGGACGGATCGACATGCTGACCACCGGCATTCGCACGCCCGTGGGTCTCAAAATCTCCGGCGCTGATCTGGTGCAGATCGAGCAGATCGGGGGACAGGTGGAAGCGGCTCTCCGCCAGATGAAGGCGACCCGGAGTATTTTTGCCGAAAGGACGGGCGGCGGTTATTTTCTCGACATCGAATGGAACCGTGATGAACTGGCCCGTTACGGCCTTTCCATTGATGAGGCACAGAGCGCCGTCGAGAATGCCATTGGCGGGGAAAGCATTGCCACCACGATTTCGGGGCGGGAAAGATATTCCGTCAATGTCCGGTATCAGCGTGACTTCCGCAGTAATCTGCCGGCCATCGGCCGCATCCTGGTGCCGGTCGCCGGCAGCCAGAAACAGATTTCCCTGTCGCAGTTGGCCCATGTGAATGTTGCCGGCGGTCCGGCGATGATTCGTGATGAAGACGGAATGCTGACCGGCTATGTTTACGTGGATATCGCGGGTCAGGATCCGGGAAGCTATATCGAGGAAGCCAACCGTCTGCTCATGGAAAAGTTAGAGCTTCCGGCCGGCTATGTCGTCAGCTGGAGCGGCCAATACGAGGCCATGCAGCGGGTCCGGGAGCGCCTGAAGGTGGTTGTTCCCATCACTCTTCTGCTGATTGTCATTCTGCTTTATCTCAATACCCGCTCGCTGGTGAAGACATCGATCGTCCTGCTGGCTGTGCCTTTTTCGGCCGTGGGAGCCGTCTGGTTTCTTTATCTGCTGGGTTACAACATGAGCATCGGTGTCTGGGTGGGATTGATCGCTCTGCTCGGGGTCGATGCGGAAACAGGCGTCTTTATGCTTCTTTATCTGGATCTCGCCTATGAAAAGGCCAGGCGGGAAGGAAAGCTTAAGACGCTGGATGATCTGCGGGCGGCCATACGGGAGGGAGCGGCTAAACGGATACGGCCGAAATTCATGACGGTGGCCACAACGATGCTCGGCCTTATTCCCATTATGTGGGCAACAGGAACCGGTTCGGACGTCATGAAGCACATCGCGGCGCCGATGGTCGGGGGAATTCTCACCTCTTTTTTGATGGAACTGATGGTCTACCCGGCTGTTTATGAAATATGGAAATGGAATTATGAAATGAAAAAGCAGCGGATGGAGTTGACTCCATGAACAAGACATGCCCGGAGAAGAAGAGAATGGGATGGTTTCCGGTCTGCCGGTTGGCGGTCCTCTGCCTGATCGGTCTGCTTGCCGCGATTCCGGCCGGGGCTGCCCTGCGCATCGGCGATGTGCCGCCATCGATTACTCTCCGTGATGTCAACGGTCTTCCCGTCAGGATTCCGGAGAGCGTCCGGGGCAAAGTGGTGATTCTCCATTTCTGGCAGATTGGCTGCAGTTCCTGCAAACTGGAAATGCCGGCCATGGATAAGTTGCGCAATCAATACCGGCAAAAGGGGCTGGAAATCATGGCTGTCAACATCGGCCAGACAAAAGAGCGCGTGAAGACATTTGCCGCGGAACTGGGGGTTTCCTATCCGCTGGTGATCGATGAGGACAAAAAAAGTGCGGGTCTCTACGGTGTGACGGATGTGCCCAGAACTTATGTGATCGATCGTAAAGGTATCGTGCGCTACCGGATCCTGGGCGGCGCCAGTCCTGAACTTTTGAAAAAACTGATTCTCGGTCTTTTCTGACGCTGCAAGTTTAAAAAAGGAGAATTGCCATGAAAAAGATATGGAGTTTGCTGCTGATCACGATATTTGCCATGCCCGTAGCAGGATTTGCCGATCCCAAGGTTGATTTCAATGCCAAGTGCGCCAAATGCCACAGGACAAACAAAAATATTCTGAAACAGGCCAAACTGCTCAATGTTCATCCGGAAAAGCTGACGCTCAGGACCAGTAAGATGACCCGGGATGAAATGATTGCCATCACCGAAAAAGGCAAGGATAAAATGCCGGGATTTGAAAAGGATCTCACAAGACAACAGATTGAAGACATTATTGAATACATACTGGCATTAAAAAATAGATCCGTCCCCCCCGGCCGGTGAAGCAAAGCATTTCCCTGATGCGCAAATAGTTAATCCCTGACTGAAACTAAGAGTTTCCCCGATATCATTTCAGCTGCAGGAAGCATATGTTTTGAGGAAGTTGCCTGAGGACGCAGGCGGGCAATGATTGTTGCGCCGGTGAATCTGAGAAAGCGCTCGGCGGAGAATCCGTTATGCAGGAAATTATCTCAAATATCGGAAGACGGAATTTCGTGAAAATCGGAATGATGGCCGGACTCGCCGCTGTTCTTCCCGGCATCCTGTCCTGCCTTGGAAAAGAAGTCCCGGGCGTGGGAAGCAAGCTTTCCGAAGTCGTTCTTTCCGACGTTTCGGGGAATAAAGTTGTGATCCCCGCGGACGCAAGAGGGAAAATCGCCCTGATTCACTTCTGGGCCAGCTGGTGCCGGACCTGCCGGGGTGAAATGAAGCATCTGGAATGGATTGCCAATCAGTACCGGGAGGCAGGTGTGGTTGCTTATTCCGTGGGCGTTGGTGAGAAAAAAACGACGGCTGCCGCGTATATTCATAACTTGAATATCTCGTATCCGGTTCTGCTCGATCCGGATGCAATCACTAAAAAACGGTTCGGCATTGTCGGCATTCCGACCTACTACGTCCTTAACCGGGAAGGGATCATCCGCTTTAAAATCTTCGGTGAAACGGATGATCGTCAATGGGAAAAAATAATCGGGGGACTCATCTGATATGAAGCTGCGAGCTTTTCTTCCGGCATTCATCGCCTTGATCATTCTGACGGGTTCGCCCTTTGGTTCCCTGATGCGTGTTGCTGAAAGGCCGCACGGGGGACTCGAATGTTTTTGCTGTCAAGATTCGGCAAAGCCCTGCGTCATGATTTCCTGCAGCTGCTGCAATGATCAGACCGACCGGGATATGCCCCAATGGATGCCGGAGATGATTTTTACTCCGCATCATTCCAGTGTTTCCATTAAGCCCGTCTATACGCAGGCGCCCTGCTTTCTCATGCCGGAAAGCATCTGTATGGACGTGCCTGTTTTACCTCCTGAGCCGGTCCGATTCCGGATTGCCTCTGTTTAAATCATCAACAAGCTTCATCACCGGTTCCCTGAACCTTGCGGTTTATGTTGAATGCAGGACGGGGGGGGATCGTGCGCCATTGTGGCAATCCCTTAAAATGGACAGAAAATGAATTGTGCGAACCATCAGGTTCGTGAACGGGAAGCGGGTCCCGGCGGCCCGCTCCTCATCATGCTTTCAACCGTGAAAGGAGACGTTATGAAAAAATTATCCGTATATTGGGGAATCGTGATTTTGTGCCTGATGCTTGCCGTGCCCGTGCTCTGGGCCATGGAAAATGATGTAAAGGAAATGCCTGCCTGCATCCATTGCGGCATGAACCGCGATATGTTTGCTCACAGCAGGATGCTCATTGAATACGGCGATGGCTCGAAAGTCGGTGTATGCAGCCTTCATTGCGCGGCGGTCGATCTGGCCCTGAACCTGGATAAAGCGCCGTCAGCCATCCGCGTGGGTGATTACGGAAAGAAAGAATTGATTGATGCGGAAAAAGCTTTCTGGGTTATCGGCGGTGGCAAACCGGGCGTGATGACAAAAAATGCCAAGTGGGCGTTTGCCGATCAGGCGGATGCGGAAAAATTCATGAAGGTAAGCGGCGGCCGTTTTGGAACTTTTGACGATGCGCTTCAGGCCGCTTATGTGGATCTTGGCAATGACACAAAAATGATCCGCGAAAAAAGAAAAATGAAAAAAATGAAAATGATGGAGCATAAACATTGATGAGCAAAACACAACGGTATTGGAAATGGGGCAGGGTGCTTCTGGCTGCTTCGTTTGTCATATTTTGCGCTTGTTTGCCGGCAGCCGCGGCGGGGTCGGCAAACAAGCAACTGACGATGCCGAAACCTGCGGTGAAAGACAAATGCCCCGTCTGCGGCATGTTTGTGGCGAAATATCCGGACTGGGTCATGGCCGTCCGCTTCCGGGATGGTTCCCACGTCTATTTTGACGGCGCGAAAGATATGTTTAAATATCTTTTTGATCTGAAGCGTTATGCTCCGTCCAGAAAAGCCGCGGATATCCAAACGATCCTGGTCAGGGATTACTATCATCTTTCCGCGATCGACGCGCGAAAAGCCCTGTACATCATCGGCAGCGATATTTACGGCCCGATGGGGCGGGAATTGATCCCTCTGGCACATGAAGACGATGCCCGGGAGTTCTCAACCGACCATCAGGGGAAAAAAATTCTCAAATTTTCCGAAATAACGGCAGAGGTGGTCAAAAGTCTTGATCAGTAAACTTTTACATCATCAAAACGGACAGGTCCGGTTGCCGGTGAGGAAATCGGATCTCTGTCTGATCCTGCTTATCTTTCTGCTCATTGCCTGCGGACTGATGTTCGTTCACGCGGCAGCAAGGCGGCAGGCGGATGCCGCTCACATCGCTCAGCTGGCAGCAGTGGTTAAAAAACTGGAGCTGACGGATCTGTGTCTTTTTACGGAAGCGCGCTATACCCGTCATTTGTCCCAGGCCGACATGTATTCAGCCTTTCAGGATCATCCGGTGGCGCTCGAACATTTTCCGACGGGGTCGCTTGCGGGCCCGACCGTCAGGCAAAGGAGGCTGGAATGACACGCTGGATTGAGAAACAAAGAAGCATCCTCGACTTCACCATGGCTTCCCTCATCAGAAGAAAAGGCAAAAACCTCAGCCTGCTTTTTGTCTATACACTGGTTGTTTTTATCCTGGCCTCGGCCATGTTTTTTACGCACGCCATGAAGCGGGAGGCATCGCTCATTCTGAAAGGCGCTCCCGAAATGGTGGTGCAAAGGCTCCTGATGGGCCGCTATGACCCCATTCCCGTGAATTATCTTCAGAGGATAAAAAAAATCAGGGGTGTTACTTCGGCCGAGGCAAGATTATGGGGCTATTATTATGATCCCGTTGTCGGCGCCAACTACACCCTTATGGCGCCCCGGGGAAACGACCTGTCCTCCGGAAATATCATCATCGGCAGCGGCCTGGCGAAAGGCAGAATGATCGGCGCCGGCGACATCATGTCCTTCCGTGGTTCGGATGGATCCGTCCGGGGTTTTTCCATCGTTCGGGAAATTTCCGCCGCATCGGAACTGGTGACGGCCGATTTGATCCTGATGACGGAACAAGACTTCCGGGAGCTATTCGGACTGGCCGCGCCCTTCGCGACGGACATTACCGTAACCGTCAGGAATCCCAAGGAACTGGCAACCATCGCGAGGAAGGTAACGGAACTGCTTCCCGATACACGGCCGATCATCCGGGATGAAATGGTGCGGACCTATGACTCCGTTTTTGACTGGCGGGGCGGTATGGTGATCATTCTGCTCATCATGGCTCTTTTGGCTTTCATTATTTTTGCTTCGGAAAAAGCATCGGGACTTTCGGCGGAAGAGAAGCGGGAAATCGGCATCCTGAAGGCCATCGGCTGGGAAATATCCGATGTCCTGGCCGTGAAAACCTATGAAGGCGCTCTGATTTCCTTCCTGGCTTTTGCCGGGGGCGTATTGCTGGCTTACGCCCATGTTTTCTTTTCATCAGCTTTCCTGTTTGCTCCCGCCTTGAAAGGCTGGTCCGTCCTCTATCCTGATTTTCGTATAACGCCTTTCATCGATTCCTATCAGCTGGCCGTCCTTTTCTTTCTGACGGTTGTGCCCTATACCGTGGCCACCATTATCCCTTCCTGGAAGGCGGCGATTATCGATCCCGATCAGGTGATGAGGTCTTAGATGATTAAATTAATGAATGTGCGAAAAGGATTTAATCTGGGAAAGTCCAATGCCTTTACTGCCGTGAACGGCGTGACGCTTGACATGGAAGGCAGCCGCGTCACGGTGCTGAAGGGGCCGAGCGGTTCGGGAAAGACGACACTCCTGTCGCTGATCGGCTGCATGGCGAGGCCTTCGTCCGGCCGGATCACGCTGCAAAAAGGGCTGCTGGGCAAAAATGGTTTTCTCCGGAATGACGACCAGCCGGATGTGGAGGTGACGAGCCTGCCGGAGCGGTTTTTGACGGAAATACGGCGCCGTTCGTTCGGATTCATTTTTCAGCAGTTTAATCTCGTCCGGGGAATAACGGTGATCGAAAATGTCCTGCTCCCCTCCTACCCGCTGGGAAACAAGCACGCCGAGGTCAGGAGGCGCGCGGAAGAACTTCTGGATATGTTCAGCCTGAAAGACCGCGCCCCCGCGAAGGTGGAGTGGCTTTCCGGCGGTGAAGCGCAGCGGGTGGCGATCGCCCGGGCGCTGATGAATGACCCGCCGGTCATCATCGCCGATGAACCGACGGCGCATCTGGACAGCAGGTTGTCGCTGGAATTCATGAACATCGTTTCCCGGTTGAAGGATCAGAGCAAGACAATCATTATTGCCAGTCATGACCCTATTGTTTTTGAAGCGTCCGTTGTTGATCGGGTTATTGGCGTTCGTGACGGGATAATCGATGAGGCGGGGCTATGATTCTGCATCCGGCCATTGTCGCACTCGTGTTTGCGTCCGTTCTCATCTGCGGAATGATTATTTTCAGCTCCTGGTTCGGCATCAGGATTATCCGCTGCTGGGACATGCAAAGCGGCAGTGAAGAGCAGCTGGCCCTGGAGAGAAAGACTTACCTCATTTCGACGATTCTATCCTATGTCTTCGTATTCCAGATCGGTTCGCTCTTTCTTTTCATCTATACCGCCGACGGGCTTCACAACCTCTTTGTCGGAGCGATGTGCGCCGCGGGCACGCTTTATGTTGATCCTTACGGCTACCCGGCCTTTCTCCTGAAAATTCTCAACTGCATCCTGGCCGGTCTCTGGCTCATCGTCAACCATGTGGACAATCAGGCCAGAGATTATCCCCTGATCAGGAAGAAATATGCCATGCTCCTCGGCCTTTCGCCCCTGATCATCGCGGAAGCAGTTTTCCAATGGTTGTATTTTTCCGGGATGAAGGCGGATGTCATCACATCCTGCTGCGGAAGTCTCTTTAATTCCGGGCAAACCGGCGTCGGTTCGGAAATTACCGCACTGCCGGTTGTGAGCGCCATGGCGGTTTTTTACGGGGGGATTGTCCTGACTTTGTTGTCCGGCATCATTTATCTCGTCAAGGGTAAACCGGGATATCTTTTTTCCATCATCTCCGGATTATTTTTTCTGATATCCTGCGCCTCCCTGATCTCTTTCATCTCGCTTTACTTTTATGAACTTCCGACCCACCATTGCCCTTTTTGCATTTTACAGAAAGAATATGGTTATGTCGGATACCTTCTTTATGCCTCCCTGATGACCGGCGTTGTTTCGGGTCTGGGTGTGGGCGTCCTGATGCCGTTTCGCAGAATTAAAAGCCTCGCTTCCGGCCTGGCGCGTTTTCAGAGGAGGCTTACGCTCATCAGCCTTGTCTCCTATTGCATCTTTGCCGGGATATCCATTTGCCGGATGGTCCTTACGGATTTTACCATGGGGTTGTTCTGATTTTTTAAAAGATATCTCCCGCTGGTCTTGCCCCCGGCAATAAGGGTCGGCAGGACAGGAGATCAATGCAACGCTGCTCTAGTTGGAGGCCCTTTTACCGCTCATGATTTCCCGTTGATTGAGAAAGAGGCTGTCGGCATTCCGTTTCTGCTCATCTGTCATGCTGTTATAGAGAGCTTCAAATGCCGGAATAAATTTTTTCAGGCCGCCGGCATGGGCGTCGGCAATTTCGCTGTAACTTTTAAGGTCATCCAGTGCGGTCATCAACCGGACTTCTTTCTGGCGCTTTTCCTGAAGATCCTGCATCGTTTTATTATTTTCCAGCATCACCCGGGCGAATTTCTGCCATTGATCTTCCTGAGCCTTCGTGATCTGAAGCTTGGTGTGCAGCATGGAGAGGTGTGCGTCCATGCGTTCGGTTAAAGACAGCTTTACCGCCGTTTTGGATTCGGAATCATCGGGACCCGCATAAGAGACATTTGCTCCCGTGAGCAAAACAGCCATCAAAAGTAATGCCGACGCCATGATGATAATGGGTTGATGACCCCGTCGGCTGATATTTAATTTCATGATCTTCCTCCATCGGTGTTTTGATACCGGACAGGGTGCTGTTCCGGGAAAAACCGTGAGCCGTGTCCTGATTGGTTGCTTCCCCTCAAACTAAAGCCGTTCTCAGCCTTTTTGACGTCTTGGTAACAGGGTGACGACTACGGAAGGCAGGCGCCGTCCTTGGCGTCTTCCACAATAAATGATTTCTGATTCTTCGGACATATCTTGATAAATTTATAGGGAATGGCAATGGGTTCTCTCCCAGTGGCCATGGTGCGGTAGGTCAGCACCCAGACAAAACCGGTGGTTGTGTCCACAAGATATGCCTTGTCTTCCGGGCCTGTGACAACTTGATAGCGGTGGGGAGGCTCCGCTGCAAACGATGTGTTGCAAAAGAAAATAACGGTCAATGACACGAAAACCACCGCCAATATTTTGTGCTTCCATGAAGTACTGACCGGCATGGGACACCTCCTGAAATTTTTGCGGGATTCATGATACCCGTATGACTATATATTAAACATCAAATTGATCATGCTCTCCATCGGGAATACACTGGATTAGGATCAACCAATCCCTGAGACAAGCCTCATGGCATGGATGAAACAATTGGTGATACACATGAGCAGCCGACGGTAATTCGGGCAGTTCCATAACCATAGCCGGGAGTAGTATTTACCTGCCATTCAACTCTTAATTTATCATTATTGTTTTTATCTTAAACTTCCTGCATTTTAAGAAAAAAGAGCACCCCGGTTTAAGCTGAGACGGGTGATGTTCGGACTACTTTTTCAGGGAGAAAGATCATGCTTTGGTCGATTGCTGTTTTACTGACAGGTCTCTGGTGTCTGGGGTTGGCAACCGGTTATACAACCGGTCTTCTGATCCACGTATTAATTGCCGCCGCGATCATTCTGCTGGTTATTAATATCAAGCAGGAAATTGTCATTTATGATGAGTTGACGGAAATATCGCGCGCCGGTAAACGTAAAAAAGCACATTTGAGAGGATGACGGATAAGCATCGATAAGGCAATCTTCAAAATGAATGGATCAGATAGTCAGGAAGTTTTTCAGGTCAGTTGAACGCCTGCGGATAAAGTTTTCTTGCGCATTCCGGGCACACCCCATGAGTAAATTCCGCGTTGGAATTATTTTTGATATAGACTTCAACTTGCTCCCAATTACCCTTGCTGTCACGGATCTTTTTGCAGGAAGCACAAATCGGCAAAAGACCGCTCAGTGTTTTTATACGGGAGAGTGCTTCCCGGAGGTCTTCCTCGGTCTTCTTTCGTTCTTCAATTTCGGTCTGTAACTGAGCGGTTCTCTGTTTGACCTGAACCTCCAGCTCATCATGCGCCTTGCGCAGTTGTGCCTCCGCCTCTCTGCGCGCTTTGACTTCCCTTGCTTCCTCCAGCGCCCTTTGGACAGCCGGGACAAGTCTCTGCAGGCGATTTTTCATGACATAATCACTGGCCCCGCTGATCAGAATATCGATGGCCAGATCCTCTGCAATGGCTCCCGTTACAAGGATAAAGGGCACATCCGGAAATTTCAGTTTGAGTCTGGCATCACTTAAAGCTTTAACACCGTCATATTGGGGGAGATTATAATCAGAAAGAATAATGTCCGGAAAAAAATTATCCAGGGCCTCCAGGTAATCTTTTCTGTTGGAAACAACACAGGGAACAAAGTTGAGTCCGGCGCTTTGCAGCTCATCTTTGATCAATATCGCATCGCTTGCCACATCTTCCAACATCAGAATACGTATATTATCAGTCATGTTCCATCTCATTCCCTGAAAAAATTTCCTTGTGATGAATCTGTTTTATTACATCATTTTACATTAGTATAAGGTTTGACGCATAAAATAAACATGGTAGGAAATATTGCGCTATTCGGTAGGTAAAACCCCCTATTGTTCGGCGGAAAAACATCATTATATGATGCAACCGCGATCAATCTGGAAAATATAAGTTTAAAATCCGCTTTGAAATCCAATCTTGATGTATTGTTACTAATATGTCAGATTGTGATGCAATCGACATATTGACAGGTGATGAGATTTATGACGGAACCCCTTCACATTCTTATTCTGGAAGACAACCGAACGGATGCCGAGTTAACGCTGTTTGAACTGGAAGATGCCGGGTTTCGCGTTGCCGCGAAAGTGGTGGAAAACGAGCAAGATTACATTTACGAACTACAGCAGTCCTGCTACGATCTTATTCTGTCCGATTATGACCTTCCTCAATACAACGGCGCATTGGCGCTTCTGGAAGCAAATAAACAATGCCCCGACACCCCTTTTATTTTAGTGACCGGCGCGGTCAGTGAAGATCGCGCCATTGAAATTCTCACGCAGGGCGCAAAGGATTATGTTTTAAAGAACCGTCTGCAGCAGCGGCTCGTGCCGGCTGTAAGGAGAGCCCTGGCGGAAGCGGACGAGTTGAAGGCGCGCAAGAAAGCGGAAGAAGAACTGCGCGAGGCGCACAGAGATCTGGAACGGCAGGTTGCCGCAAGGACGGCGGAACTGCAGAAAGAGTTGGAGCACCGCCGGCAGATAGAAGCGATTCTGTTAAAATACAACGAACGGCTGGAAATCTTATCCTACACGGCCGGCCGGCTGCTCGCGAGTGACAAACCGCAGCAGCTCGTGGTGGAGCTGTGCACACGGGTTATGGAATTTCTGGATTGTCAGGCCTTTTTCAATTTTCTGGTTGATGAAGATGCCGGACGGTTGCACTTAAATGCGTATGCGGGGATTCCGCCCGAAGCGGCGCGAGAAATGGAATGGCTGGAATACGGTGTGGCGGTTTGCGGGTGCGTGGCGCGCGACAAATGCCGGATTGTCGCCGAGAACATTCCAACGACGCCCGACGTCCGGACGGAACTGGTAAAATCTTTCGGCATTAAAGCCTACGCCTGCCATCCGCTCATGGAGCAAAATCGTGTCATTGGAACCCTGTCCTTCGGCACCCGTAACCGGACGACTTTCAGCGCGGATGATCTGGCGCTGATGAAAGCCGTTGCCGATCAGGTCGCCATCGCCATGAATCGCGTCAAAATCGAAGAGGCCCTGCGGGCAAGCGAGTTGCGGGAAAGAATACGCGCCGGGGAAATGCAGACCGTGATGGATGTGGCGCCCGTTGCGATCTGGATTGCGCACGACCCGCAATGCCTGCGCATTACCGGCAACCGGTACGCCGATGAGATCATGCAGGTGCCGCCCGATGCCAATGTTTCGATGAGCGCGCCCGGGGATGCGGCAGTGACTTATAAAGTTTTACGCAATGGTGCGGAGATGAAGCCCGACCAGTTGCCCGCGCAGGTTGCCGCCGCAACAGGAAGGCCTGTCGAGGCCGAAATGCTGGATCTGGTCTTCTCCGACGGACGGGTGGTGCGGCTGATCGAAGGCGCCATGCCGTTTTTCGATGCCGAAGGTCGTGTCCGTGGCTCCGTAGCCGCCGGAACGGACATCACCAGGCGGCGAATGCTGGAAGAGGAACTGAAGGAGACCACGGAACGCTTTGAAATGGCGCAGCACGCGGCACAGGTGGGCACGTGGGACTGGAACGTTTTGACCGGCGATATTCTGTGGTCGGACCAGATGTTTTATCTTTTCAAACTGGATCCGCGGAAAAACCGGGCATCGTTTGAGTTGTGGGAAAGCATCCTGCATCCTGAAGATGTTCCAATAGCACAGGGCCGGATCAACGATGCCCTGCGTCAGAAGACAACCCTGAACAGTGATTATCGCATTGTGCTGCCGGACGGCCAGGTTCGCTGGATAAATTCCATCGGAGAAGGCAGATATGATGACACAGGCAAACCCGTCCGGATGATCGGCATCTGTATGGATATCACCGATCGGAAGCAAACTGAAGAGGCGCTCGGCAACAATGAGAACCTTTATCGCGGCCTCTTCAACAGCATGCAGGAAGGATTTTACATAGGCGAGATTATTTACGATGAAGACGGCAGCCCGCAGGATTACACTTATCTGGACATCAATCCGGTATTTGAAAAGATCATGGGAATTTCGCGGGATCAAATCATCGGCAGACGCATGAAAGAGCTGAATCCCCATGTTTCATCCCACTGGCTTTCTATTTTCAAGAAAGTTGCCATCACCGGAATGTCGGAGTACAGTGAATTCTACTCCAAATCTTTCCGGCGGCACTTTAAAGCCATGGCATATCGGCCGATGGAAAAGCGTTTTGCCGTGCTGGTTGAAGATATCACCGAGCGTAAGCAGGGCGAGGAGGCCCTGAAAATAAGCGAGGAAAAATACAGGAATCTTGTCAAATATGCTCCTGCCGCCATTTATGAAATGGATTTGCCGGGAGCAAAGTTTTTAAGTGTCAACGATGTCATGTGCAACATTCTCGGGTATTCCAGAGAAGAACTGCTGGCCGTGAAGCCTCTTGATATTCTGGCAGAAGAAAGCAGACCGCTTTTTGAAGAAAGAACCAGACAAAAACTGGCGGGGAAAGCCGTAGCCGAGACGGTCGAATACCGGATCAGAAAGAAGAACGGAGACTGGATATATGCCGCCGTTAATATGGGAACCGTTTCTTACCCCGGTGAAAAATCGGCCCGGGTTGCCGTGATCGCTCATGATATTACGGCGCGCAAAAAAATTGAGGAAGCCCTGCGCGACAGCGAACAGCGTCTGAAGTTTCATTTTGAAAATTCTCCTCTGGCCGTGGTGGAATGGGATGCTGATTTTATCGTAACAGAATGGTCCTCTGAGGCCGAGCGAATATTCGGCTGGAAAAAAGAAGAAGTCATCGGCAGGCGCATTGACCATCTCCGGATAATTTATAATGAGGATATCCCGGCGGTCGACCGCATTATGGAAACCCTGGCGACCGGTGAAAAACATACCGTTGTTTCTACGAATCGCAATTACACGAAGTCGGGCGCCATCATTGAATGCACCTGGCATAACTCCGCCATATTCAATGCCGAAGGAAAGATGGAATCCGTCTTGTCACTGGTCGAGGATGTCACCGAGCGCAAGCGGACGGACCAGGCCATCCTTCTGGCCAAGGAAGAGTGGGAGAGGACCTTTGACACCGTTCCGGATCTGATTGCGATACTGGATAATCAACACAAGATCATCCGGGTCAACAAGGCGATGGCGGATCGTCTGGGTGTCGCCCCGAAGCGCTGCATCGGACTGACCTGCCATGAAACTGTCCATGGAGCGGGTGAACCGCCCGCCTTCTGCCCTCATCAGCTGACTTGCGGAGACGGTCTGCAGCATGTCGCCGAAGTTCATGAGCCGAATCTCGGAGGCGATTTTCTGGTCAGCACAACGCCTCTTTGCGATCAGGAGGGGCGTCCCGTTGGATCCGTGCATGTGGCACGTGATATCACGGCCCGCAAACGGGCGGAAGATCTTCTGGCCCGGCAGGCGGCAGAACTGCAGGAGCGGACCAATCAACTGGAAGCCGCCAACCGGGAACTTGAAAGTTTCAGTTATTCCGTCTCGCATGATCTGCGGGCGCCGCTTCGGGCCATCGACGGGTTTTCCCGGATCATCCTCAGGCAGCAAGGGGAGCAATTTGATGAAAATACCCGGCGGCAATTCGATATGATCAGAGACAATACCAGAAAGATGGGCGCTCTGATCGACAGTCTGCTTTCTTTTTCGAGAGTCCAGAAAACCAGTATGAACATTTCGGTCATCGATATGGATAAACTTGCCCGGGAGGTATGGGAAGAAATACGGATCGCGAATAAAGAGCGTAATCTGGAATTCCGGATAACAGAGGTATTGCCCGGATGCGGAGACCGGACCCTCATCAGGCAGGTGCTGTTCAATCTCCTGGAGAATGCCGTAAAATTTACCAGGAACCGCCGGTCGGGCATAATCGAAATGAGCAGCGCTGAAGAATCCGGTCGTATGGTTTACTGTGTAAAGGATAATGGCGCCGGGTTTGATATGGAGTATTATAATAAATTGTTCGGTGTTTTCCAGCGGCTCCACACCGCGGAGGAGTATGCGGGCACCGGCGTGGGGCTGGCGATCGTCCAGCGAATTGTCAAACGGCATGGTGGACGGGTGTGGGCTGAAGGAAAAGTAAATGAAGGGGCTGCATTCTATTTTGCACTGCCCCAAAAATGTTAAATACCTCAATCCGACAGTCGGAATAGCTGATGCGGAAATGAAGCGGTTTATTCTTGCAGCGTGAGTCCATAAGGAAAGGAAGTTATGAGGAAACAGGAGGCGACTTTATTCGGACCGGGCGAGGTGGTAGTCGGTTTGATCTCTCTGGCCGGATTGTTTGTCATCAGCCGTTACAGCTATCTGACATTCCATGTAATGGCCGAGTTATTCAGCATCATCATCGGATTCAGCATTTTCATGCTCATCTGGAATTCACGCCGTATTATTGACAATAATTATCTCACATTTATCGGCATTGCTTTTTTCTTTGTGGCGGCCTTCGATCTCGTCCACACCCTCGCTTACAAAAAAATGGACTTTTTCATGGGCTACGGAACGAATCTGCCGACTCAGCTGTGGATTGCCGCGCGCTATATGGAAAGCCTCTCGCTTTTTGCCGCTCTCTTCCTGATGGGGCGAAAACTGAAAGCCGGCTGGATCCTGACCGGATACGCGGGATTGAGTCTGGCGCTCCTGACGGCTATCTTTACGGGGGTCTTCCCCGATTGTCATATTGACGGCGTCGGCCTGACCCGGTTCAAGATTTTGAGCGAATATCTGATTTCCGCCATCCTGTTTGGTTCTTTGATCCTGATGCTCATGAAGCGCGACGAATTTGATCGTGACGTGCTGATTCTGCTCGTTTTGGCGATCATCGTTACAATAGGTTCGGAGCTTGCCTTTACGTTTTATGTCGGCGTCTATGACCTCTCCAATTTAATCGGCCATTGCCTGAAGATAATAGCCTTCTATCTTATTTACAAGGCGATCATTGTAACCGGCCTTTCCAGGCCCTATGACCTGCTGTTCAGGAATCTTCAGCTGAGTGAGCAGGCGCTGAGGGAAAGCGAGGAAAGATATCATTCTCTTTTCATAAACATGTCGGAAGGATTTGCGCTTCATGAAATTATCTGTGATGAACAGGGCGTACCCTGCGACTATCGCTTTCTGGACATTAACCCGGCCTTTGAAACGCTGACCGGCATCCGGAGGGAACAGATTGTCGGCAAGTGCATGAAAGAGGTTTTTCCCGGTGAAGATCCGAAATGGATCAAGGTCTATGGTGACGTAGCCCTGACGGGCGAACCGGTGCATTTCGGGAACTACGCCGTAACACTCAAACGGTACTACGATGTTTTTGCCTACCGCCCCTCGCCATGCCATTTTGCGGTTATCTTTATGGACATTACCGACCGTATGCAGGCGGAAGCAGAAGTGCAGAAAAAAACCGCTCTGCTTGAAGAAGCAAACCGGGAACTGGAGAGTTTCAGTTACTCCGTTTCCCACGATCTCCGGGCGCCGCTTCGGGCCATTGACGGTTTTTCCCGGATCATCCTGAGACAGCAGGGGGATCAGTTTGATGAGAAGACAAGGCATCACTTTGATCTGATCAGGGACAATGCCAGGATGATGGGCATTCTGATCGACAGCCTGCTTTCTTTTTCCAGAGTGCAAAAAACCGACATGAGCATTTCGGTCATTGATATGGATAAACTGGCGGGCGAAGTATGGAGTGATATTCGTCAGGAGCATCCGGAACGGGAGCTGGAGGTCGAGATTACGAGGATGCTCCCCGGCTACGGAGACCGGAATCTTATCCGGCAGGTGTTTTTTAATCTTCTGTCCAATGCCGTAAAATTTACAAAAAACCGGAAACCGGGCACCATCTTCATCAGCAGTCATGAAGGCGACGGCCATGTTGTCTATTGTTTGAAGGATAACGGCGTCGGTTTTGATATGGACTATTATGATAAACTCTTCGGTGTCTTCCAGCGCCTCCACAGCCAGGAGGAGTTCGAGGGTACGGGTGTGGGACTGGCCATCGTTCAGCGGATTATCAGCCGGCATGGCGGACGGGTCTGGGCCGAAGGAAAAGTGGACGAAGGCGCCAGCTTTTATTTTTCACTGTCATCAATGCCTAAGAAACATGAGGCGGTTCACTGAATAATGAACAGCCGCGGGTTTGCCGGAAGGGAACGCATGACCTGTGAAAACGGCGTGGGCGGACTCCGCATATGACGGTGTGATGCAATAAATCATTCCGCCGTAAATAATTTCAGCATCCTGATGCTGATTTGCGGATAGTCCCCATCGCGGGGACTATCTTGTTCAGGATCGCCAATCTAAGACGACATGGAGAGAAGTAAAGAGCGGAGATTTGTTTTCTCGTTTTTTATGCCGAGTTTTGAACGGATATTTTTCCGGTGAAAATCGACGGCCGTGGCCGATATATTCAAATATTCGGTCATTTCTTTGGTCGTTTTGCCTTCTTTAATCAGGGTGGCAATTTGAATTTCCCGCGGCGTCAAATCAAAATGTTTTGTAGTCAGATTATGCAGAAACGGCGATATGATCTCCTGCAAATGGCTTTCAATAATGCTGACATGCTCTGCCTGCATGTCGTTTAACTTCAGTGTTTTTAATTTTTCAATGGAAGGAAGCACCAGCTTTTTTACATTAGATAAAATGTTTTCTTCCATGGCGCTCCTGTCTTCTTCCCGATGCTTCAACAATACTTTCAGGGCGATATTGGCTTCTTCTAATGTCTGGGATTTCAATTGCAATTCTTTTTCGCTTTGTTTCAAATCTGCCTCGGCTTTTCTGCGCTCATTGCGCTGGGCTGTTTCCTTTAACGCCCGGTTAACCGAAGGAGCAAGCCTCAATAAATTATTTTTTAAAACGTAATCCGTCGCTCCTTTTTTGAGCAGTTCCACCGCCAGTTCCTCACCCAGAGCGCCCGAGACAAAAATAAAGGGAATGTCGGCATATTGGCTCACAACAATGTTGAGCGCCGATTTGCCGCTGAAGCCGGGCAGCGAATAGTCAGCCAGAATCAAGTCCGGCAGGAATTCGTCCAATTGTTTCACGAAATCCGCCTTGGTGGCGACCCTTCTGGAAATAAACTCCAGCCCGGCTTGCCTTAATTCGTCTTCCATCAGCTCCGCGTCGGAAGCTGTGTCTTCCAATATCAAAATGCGTAATTCTTTGTTCATAGTGGCACCATCCATCTTTAATCCATGTTAATTATTGCCCCATGTGCTGACTTAATAACCATTCTCATTTAGACTGATCCAATAATTGATAATTTGTTTGATATGGTTTACAAACTGATCGGCATCCAGCGGTTTGACCAGATAGCTGTTGGCACCCAGTTTGTAACTTTCCATCCGGTCTCTTTGTTCATTGGATGTCGTGAAAACCACGACGGGAATGCTTCTTGTCCTTTCATCCGTTTTCAATAGTTTCAGAACTTCCATGCCGTTGATCTTCGGAAGTTTTAAATCCAGCAATATCAACCGCGGCAATTTACATTTTTCAGAGAAAAATCTGCCGCCGACGCCAAAAAAATTCTTTACCGCTTCTGTTCCATCGCTGAAAATGAGAGTGTCCGCTTTAATTTCCAGTTCGCGAAAGGCGTCTAAAATCATCTCGATATCATGATGATTATCTTCGACAATAACAATATCCACATTATCCATTATTCAAATCAGTCCTTTACCGGCAGGGAAAAATAAAAGGTTGCTCCTTCTTCCGCTTTGCTTTCCGCCCAGACGCGGCCTCCGTGGCGATGAACAATTCTCTGGACAATGGCCAGTCCCACCCCGGTGCCTTCATAATCATCAGCGCTGTGCAACCGTTGAAATACGCCAAACAATTTATCATAATATTCCATGTCAAAGCCGACGCCATTGTCTTTTATATAGTAGATATTATCATTCTCCGCTTTGTATCCGCCGGTTTCAATGCGTGCCCGGTCCTTGATTTTTGTATATTTTACGGCATTGGATAAAAGATTGGAATAGACTTGTTTGATCAACGTGCGATCCCCGAAACCCTGCGGAATGGTTTTAATATCGAATTCAATCTTTCGTTCGGGATTGATGACCTGCAGCTCCATCCATACATCATTGACCAGACCTGTCATATCCAGTCTGGACATATTGATTTCCAGCCGGCCCAAACGGGAGAAGGAAAGCAAATCATCAATTAACTTACCCATCATCTGCGTATTACTTCTGATCAAATCAAATTTCCGCCTGGCGTCATCGTTGAGATGATCTTTCTGATCCCGCAGGATCATCCTTGAATAACCGTCAATCGCCCTGAGCGGAGCGCGCAAATCGTGAGAAACGGAGTAGCTGAAGCTCTCCAGTTCCTTATTGGTCATTTCCAGCAATTGTGTCCGCAGTTCAATGAGCTTTTCCACCTCTTTGCGTTCCCGTATTTCCCTTTGCAGGGATTCGTTGACTTTTTGCAGTTCGTTTGTTCTTTCTTCCACTCTTATTTCCAGTTCATCATGCGCCGCCTTCAAAGCCTGTTCAACGCTCTTTAACTTTGTTATGTCACGGGCCGCCGCAAAAATACCCTGTACTTCCCCGGCTTCGTTCTTATACAGGGAAGCGTTGTACAGGACTTGGGTGACCTGTCCGGAAACATTTCTGATGAACAGCGGATAGTCCCGGACAATTCCTTTTTCAAAGGCCAGTTTGTACCCTTCTTCGGCCTTTTGGGGCTCGGTAAAATAGGTCGAAAAATTGCTGCCGATCAATTCCTGTCTGGTCCGTCCCGTGATCAGCTCCGTTGATGCATTGACATCCATCACTTTCCCTTCAGGACTGATCGTCACCAGCGGATCAAGGCTTGCCTCAATGAGGCTTCGGGCATACAGAGAAGCTCTTTTATCTTCCAGCTCATATTGTTTGCGATAAAATTTCGCCTGCTGATAACGCCGGACATAGGCGGCAATGACTCCAAAAGACAGTATGGCGCCTAAGACGAAAACCACGATCATCCAGAAGCGTGAAGCTAAGGATGCGTACAGCTCCTCCGTATCAATTTTTGCGACCAGAAACCACCGGGAATCCGGCACCGCCTTGATTGCAGCGAGAACATTTTTTTTACGGTAATCCGTTCCATCAACAACGCCTGTATGGCCTTGGACTGCCATAACGGCCGGCAGGGACGATTCCGTCAGGGAATGTCTCATCAACAAAGGCCTGTTCTTTTCGTGACGCAACTCGTTCAGATACACCACATCGTTCCCGTCGCGGCTTACCAACAGAGACTCTCCGGTTTCACCGGGCGCGGGCCATAATTTAATTGCCGGGTATAAGCGCACATAGGGATCGATAATAATAATTACAGTACCCAGGTGCGCGGCGCCGGGCTTTTTCGTCATCGCGATGGGAATGGCCACGGACAGATGAACCGCATGAGATTTATTATCAATATAGAAATCGCTGATCGTGATGTTGTTTTTCGCGACAGCCTGATCGATAAAATCAGAATGAATTCTGCCGTAATCGCTATCGTTGACTTTTGTGGCGAGCTTCGTGTTTTTTTGTTTATCCAGCAGCAGGATGTTTTTATATTGATATGATTTCTGCGTTGCAGAAAGCAGGGATAAAATATTTTTTTTGGCCGCAGAAGATGACGGATTGCTGAAATATTGAAGGACGTCGGCATAAAATGCGTCATTGTTGTAGATGACGCTGGCATCACCGATCCGCTCATTGCGCCAATTATTGATTTCCCATACTTTAAGCTCGGCAATGGCGTTCAGTTGCTGCTTTGCCGCATCATTCGTGTATTTCTTCTGACTTTGATAAAATAGATGGCCCAGGATGATGACCAGAATGGAGGCGGTCATAAAAATGACCGCAATTATCAGTAAAGATGCTCTGGTTTTCTCAGGCAAAGAATTTGTCATTACGTATTTGCTTTCCTTTTCTTCACATAAATCGAAAGTGCTTTTCAACTCATTATAAAATCAAGCAATTAGAAAAACAAATCAGTTTACAAAGCTTACTTTAAAAAATCATTTATTGCAATTATTATAAACTTTCCCCGGATAATTGATCCGATCTTTTAGATGGGCTTCCATCTATTGTATGCTCCGATCGATTATTTGCAGTTTGTTTATCATGACGCGCGGATTTGCAGCTGTCTAATGCAGAAATAAACTTTGTCACTCTTTTGCCTGACGGGTTGGAAATAGGGCTGGGAGAATATTTGTTCCAGGGCAGGCAGTTGTTTTAAAATAAACTTTAATGTACAATCACAGTCGTTCGGGTCTCTTTTATCCATGTCTCCCATTCGGGTTGGAGGTGGCAATCTAACACCGGAGTTTTTGGCCCGGCAACCCGGGCATGTACACGGGAAAGCAATATCCTGCTGCATTCCCGTTGACACCCGATAATTATATTTTGTCAACAGCCAAGCAATGCAGACTAAACTGAATCAGACAGGGGGAATCATAAGATCATGAACGAGACGCAAAAAAAGAAGGTGCTGATTAACCCGGCGGGAACAGAAGAAACATACAGACGGATGAAATTCTCCCAGGCCACCCGTGTAGGCGAGATGGTTTGGGTATCCGGACAGGTTGGGATGGATGAAAAGGGTGCGGTCGGTGAAGGGATTGAAGCCCAGGCCCGCCTCGCCTTCAAAAATCTTGAGCATGTTCTTGCCGAGGCCGGCGCCACTCTGGCCGATATCGTGGAGCTCATGACCTTCCATACGTCCATGAGCGACATTCGCGGTTTTTCCAAAGTAAAAGCCGAGTTCATCCCGGAAAATTATCCGGCATGGACGGCGGTTGAAGTCAAAGGGCTAGTCATGCCGCAGTTACTGATTGAGATCAAAGCGATTGCCGTGATCGGCAGTGGAAAAACCGGTTAATCAGCGCGGCGGACTATGATGCTGGAGTGCGGCTTGGGATGGTGGTTATTGTGAACTGTCTCTATGCTGAAAATAATTTACAGCTATTTGAACTGGTAGTCCCACGGGGACTTGAACCCCGGTTTCCGGCGTGAGAGGCCAGCGTCCTAACCACTAGACGATGGGACCATTTTGGTTCGACGGCCAGGATGAAAATTTACGCTGCAGGCTGGAAAATCCTGTTGCCGTTGCTGGCCGATTCCCCGGCGACGGGGAAAGTCGAGGGTGAGTATCTATTCAATTCGACTTTAAAAGTCAAGATGAAAGTAACGCGGTTGATATAACGCCGCAGCCTTCCTGCCAGTCCTCATGCATTCTGCTTGTTAATGGCGGCCATTGCGGCGTTGATTCTTTGCACAACACGATCCCTGCCCAGTGTGACCATCACTTCGTCAATGCCGGGGCTGACCGTTTTTCCGGTCAGCGCCACTCTGAGCGGCTGCGCAATTGCCTTAAATTTAATTCCCCGTTCTTCGATGAACGTCTTGAGAAATTCTTCCAGCCCTTCTTTACTGAAGTTTTGGACGCCCGGAATGGCCTCTGCCATCGCCTTTAAATGGGGGGCTATTTCAGGTGTCAGAAATTTCTGCGCGGCCTGTTCCTCGTAATGAACCGAATCAGTAAAATAAAAATTCGCCACTTCCGCCAGCTCGACCAGGGTTTTGGCGCGGGGCTGCAGATCGGCAATTACCTTTTTGGTAAAAACGGCATCCGTGGCATCCGTTCCGGCAGGCCACAGGGGTTTCATTTCTTCCATCAGCCGCCCCGGATTTGCTTCCTTTATATAATGGGCATTCAACCAGAGCAGTTTTTCAGGGTTAAAAACGGCGGGGGATTTCCCGACCGCGTCCAGGGCAAAAAAATCAACCAGTTCTTTTTGCGAAAAAATCTCCTGGTCCCCGTGCGACCAGCCCAGGCGAACCAGATAATTTACAAGGGCTTCCGGCAGATAACCCATCTCTTTGTAGGCCATGACGGAGGTGGCCCCGTGGCGCTTGCTCAAGCGCGCTTTGTCCGATCCCAGAATCATCGGGACATGGGCAAATTTGGGCACCTCAAAACCCAGCGCCTGATACATCAGAATCTGGCGCGGGGTGTTGTTGACATGGTCGTCGCCGCGAATAACATGCGTGATATTCATCATGGCGTCGTCAATAACGACGGCAAAGTTATAAGTGGGATATCCATCGCCGCGTTCGATAATTAAATCATCCAACTCATCGTTATTAAAGCTTATATTTCCTTTGATGAGATCTTCTACAATAGTAATGCCGGTTTGCGCGCCCCGGAAGCGCACTACACTGCCCGTTGATTTCTTTAAGTTTTTGTCACGGCAGGTTCCGTCGTATTTGGGCTTTTTGCCGGTAGCCAGGGCTTCTTTTCTTTTGGCTTCCAGTTCCTCGGGGGTACAGGTACAGACGTAGGCCTTGCCCTCGTCAATCAGTTTCTGCACCATGTCGCGGTGCAGACCGACACGCTGGGCCTGAAAATGCGGTCCTTCATCCCAGTTCAGACCCATCCAGGTCATGGCATCCAGAATCGCTCTGGTGGATTCGTCGGTAGAGCGCTGCTGATCCGTGTCTTCAATTCTTAAAACAAATTCGCCGCCATTATGGCGGGAAAAAAGCCAGTTAAAAAGAGCGGTTCTGGCACCTCCGATGTGCAGGTAGCCGGTCGGGGATGGTGCAAAACGGGTTCGTATTTTGGCGGTCATATTGTTTCCCTTAATTTTTGCGCTGTTATAGGGTTGCGGCCGACCATTTGTCAAGCGCCTTTTGACTGCTGTCCGGCAAATTGTTCTTGACAACACGATAAATTTATCATTTACTCACCGGCTTAGCGCGGTTGGCTGAATTTTTTTTGCAAGGTAATATGGGTTCCATGTCCGATTCTTTGAAAATTAATCTGACCATTCTTCCCGAGGAAGGGTTGCGTTTGACTTTTTCCAAAGATGCCGCATGGTTCAAGGAATGCTTTTCTGAGGACGATCGGCCGGAGTTTTCACTGGTCAAGGCGGATGTCAACTGTCTCATCACCCGGTCAGGCGATACGATTTATGTCCGGGGGGAACTGGCAGCCAGCATCAGCCAGGATTGCGACCGCTGTCTGGAGAAAACGACGATTCCCATCGGCGGAGATTTTGCCTATACGCTGGTTCCTGAAAAGACGGAGATCGCAGAAGAACTGGAGCTGACCGCAGATGAACTTGAAACAAGCCATTACCGCGGTGATTTCATCGATCTGGCGCCGATGATCTGCGAACAGATTGTTCTGCAGGTACCGATGAAAATTCTCTGTGCCGGGGATTGCAAAGGGTTGTGCCCGCATTGCGGTAAAAATTTGAATACCGGTTCATGCAACTGCCGTTCGGATGTTGTAGACGATCGTCTGGCAGTGCTGAAAAAATTTAGAGTGAAAAATTAATTTATAAAAAAGAGGATAATTTACCATGCCAAATCCAGTAAAGAGACATTCCAAAACGAGACGCAATACCCGAAGGGCGCATGATTTCCTGAAACAGCCTTCCATGTCGGTTTGTCCGCAATGCAGTGAACCGAAAATGCCCCACCGTGTTTGCCCGAATTGCGGCACCTATAAAGGCAGAGAAGTGATCTCGGCGGAAAAGATTTCCTAACACGACTGCATCGTTGTTTTGAGGAAAACACCGGCTGTTTTCACCCGTTGATTGTTTTCACGGCAGGTGGTTCAGTATAAACCGGGTGATTCAGTCTGCGGGAAGTTCTGCCAATAAAAGATGGAGTACCCTGTAAACAGGGAACTGTCTGAACCGGTGAACATCGCGGGGCGGACGCTTCAACGGCCGGAAAATGCGGAAGTCCTCCGCATTGAAATAAATAAGGAATTATTTTAAAAAAACAGGTAATAAGTTCAGCACTTGTTATAATTATGTAGTCTAATTTTGGACTGGGGGAGGGAACTCATGTCATTGGAAGAAAAAGTCATTAAACTTGTTATGGAACAGCTGGATGTGGCACAGGAGCAATGCAAACTGGAGGCGTCATTTATTGATGATCTGGGTGCTGATTCTCTGGATCTGGTTGAACTGATCATGGAAATGGAAGAAGTTTTCGGTGTAGAGATCGCCGACGAAGAACTGGAAAAAATCCGAACGATTCAGGACGTCGTCGATTTTCTCCAGAAAAAAGGCATTAATTAATTTTTTAAATCAGGATCATTAATCCATGAAAAGGCGTGTTGTTGTAACAGGCCTCGGCGCCCTGACTCCCCTTGGCAATTCCGTTTCGGAATCATGGGCGGGCGCCGTTGCGGGAAAATCGGGCATCGGTCCCATCACCCGGTTTGATGCCACTGCTTTCGCCTCCAAAATCGCGGGCGAAATCAGAAATTTTGATCCTTCACAATATGTCGATAAAAAAGAAGTCCGGCGTCTGGATAACTTTGCCCTTTATACCATAGCCGCTTCTCAGATGGCCATGGAAGATGCGGCGCTGACCGTCAGCCCGGAAATTGCGGAAAGGGTCGGTGTCATCATTGGTTCAGCCATCGGGGGCGTTGCAACCTTTGAAAAAGAAGTTATTGTGATCCATGATTCAGGCCCCCGCAAATTATCGCCTTTTGCTGTTCCGTCCATTCTGGCCAATCTGGCATCCGGTCATGTTTCCATGCGTTTCGGCGCCAAGGGTCCCATCAATTGCGCCGTGACGGCCTGTGCTTCGGGTACGTCGGCTATCGGCGATGCTTATAAAATCATCGCTTACGGCGACGCTGATGTCATGATAGCAGGCGGCGTCGAAGCAGCCGTAACACCGCTCGGCGTCGGCGGATTTTGCGCCATGCGCGCGCTCTCGACACGAAACGATGAACCTGAAAAAGCCAGCCGGCCTTTCGATAAAGGACGCAATGGTTTTGTCATCGCCGAAGGCTGCGGCGTTTTAATCCTGGAAGAACTGTCCTTTGCCCGAAAGCGGGGCGCAAAAATCTACGCAGAAATTATCGGCTACGGCTGTACGTCGGATGCTTTTCATCTGGCCGCGCCGCCTCCCGGACACGAAGGCGCAGCCCGCAGCATGCAGGTGGCGATCAATGATGCCGGTCTGAAACCCACCGATATTGATTATATCAATGCCCACGGCACATCCACACCGCTCAACGATCTTTATGAGACGCAGGCCATCAAGAATCTTTTCGGCGATCACGCGAAGAAGCTGCTGATCAGTTCGACGAAGTCGATGACCGGCCACATGCTGGGAGGCACCGGCGGTGTAGAGGCGATATTTACCGTTAAAGCGCTGCACGAGGGCGTCATCCCGCCCACCATCAATCTGGACAATCCGGACGATGAATGCGATCTGGATTTTGTGCCGAATGTCGCCAGACATCAGGAAATCAACACCGGCATGTCCAATAGTTTCGGTTTCGGCGGCGTCAACGCGGTTATCATTTTCAGAAAATATACAGAATAACTGTTTTTGGAGGAATTTTTAGCAATGTCATTTTTAGATCAGGTTGATCCGGAAGTTGCAAAGGCCATTGAACTGGAAACAAGGCGTCAGGCGGGAAAACTGGAACTTATCGCTTCGGAAAATTTTGTCAGTGAAGCCGTTCTGGAAGCCCAAGGCTCGGTCATGACCAATAAATATGCCGAAGGTTACCCGGGTAAGCGCTATTACGGCGGCTGCGAATACGTTGATATTCCCGAAACTCTGGCCATTGAACGCTGCAAGCAGCTCTTTGGCGCGGAAGCCGTCAATGTGCAGCCTCACTCCGGCACCCAGGCCAACATGGCCGTCTATTTTGCCGCCTGTTCTCCCGGCGATACGGTTTTGGGCATGAACCTTTCTCACGGCGGCCACTTGTCGCACGGATCTCCTGCGAATTTTTCCGGCAAGTTTTATAAGATTGTGCCCTACGGTGTGAACCGGGACACGGAAATGATCGATTATGACGAAATGGCCAGGCTGGTACGTGTTCATAAACCCAAAATGATTGTTGTCGGCGCGAGCGCCTATCCGCGGACGATTGACTTCAACAAATTCCGCGCGGCGGCCGATGAAGTCGGCGCGGTCATCATGGCAGACATTGCGCATATTGCGGGGCTGGTTGCCGTAGGCCTTCATCCCTCTCCGGTTCCCGTCTGCGAGTATGTTACCACCACCACGCACAAGACCTTGCGCGGACCGCGCGGCGGACTCATCATGTGCAAGGAACCCTATATTAAAATCCTCAACAGCCGGGTTTTTCCCGGTATGCAGGGCGGGCCGTTGATGCATGTTATCGCCGCCAAGGCCGTGGCCTTGAAAGAAGCGCTCATGCCGGAATTCAAGGCATATCAACAGCAGATTGTTAAAAACGCCCAGGCGATGGCGGACGAATTAAAGAATGCCGGTTTCCGGCTGGTGTCGGGCGGTACGGACAATCACCTGATGCTGGTCGATCTGACCCCCAAAGGCGTGACCGGCAAGGATGCGCAGGAAGCTCTGGATCGTGCGGCCATTACCGTCAATAAAAACGGTATTCCGTTTGATACGCAGGGGCCGATGGTCACCAGCGGCATCCGGATTGGAACACCGGCGCTGACGACCCGCGGTATGAAGGAAAATGAAATGCGCGAGATTGCTTCGCTGATTGCCGATGTGATCGACCATATTAATGATGAGCAGAAAATTAAAGCCGTGGCTGAAAAAGTCAACACGCTTTGCGCCCGGTTCCCGCTGTATGCGCAAAGGCTGAAAGGGTAATGCCGTTTTGCTTTCAAAGGATAACGCGACGACAAAGCCGGTAAAGTTAGCCAAAGAAAGTGAATGGGTATAATAGGGGATCAAGGCAAGCGGCTTATCAGAAAGCGGAAAGATATGACGGAAAAAAATGCGCCGTCGCATCATATTTCAGATCAGGTCCACTCCCGTCCCGATTGGGACACGTATTTTCTGGACATCGTTGATCTGGTATCCCGGCGCAGCACCTGCCTGAGACGGGCGGTTGGAGCCGGACTGGTTCGCGATAAGAGAATTCTGGCCACCGGTTATAACGGCGCCCCTTCCAAATTGCAGCATTGCCTGGATATCGGCTGTCTGCGGGAACAGCTTAAAGTTCCGTCCGGCGAACGCCATGAATTGTGCCGCGGACTGCACGCGGAGCAAAACGCGATTATTCAGGCCGCCCTACATGGCGTCAACACCAAAGACTCTACGTTATACTGCACCAATCATCCCTGCGTCATTTGCGCCAAGATGATCATCAATGCCGGCATCACCCGCATTGTGATTCGTGACGGCTACAGTGACAAGCTGGCGGCGGAAATGCTCCGCGAAGCGGGGATCAGCGTTGAATGGTTGGAAAAATTTTAAAAGGATCGGTCAGGTGAAATCATGAAATGTCCTTTTTGCGGTAATGCGGAAAACAAAGTGATTGATTCCCGGATCAGCAAAGACGGTAAGGCCATTCGCCGCCGCCGGGAGTGCCTGGGCTGCTCCCGCCGTTTCACGACGTACGAATACGTGGAAGACATTCTGCCGATGGTGGTCAAAAAAGACGGGCGGCGCGAACCGTTCGACCGGACGAAAATCCGCAATGGCGTGAGAACGGCATGTGAAAAACGGCCGATCAGCACGGAGGATATGGAAAAAATCGTCGAAAACGTGGAAGCCGCCTGCCAGGAGTTTCAGGGCGAGGAAATTCCTTCCTCGGTGATCGGCGAAAAAGTGATGGGTGAACTCAAAGTGCTCGACGGCGTGGCCTATGTAAGATTTGCCTCGGTCTACCGGCAGTTTCGCGACGTCGGGGAATTCATGTCCGAATTGAAGGATTTGCTAAGCAAAGGCAAAAAATAATCATGTTTACCGGCATTATTGAAGGATTGGGAAAAGTCGTTCGTCTCACGATGAAAGGCGCGGATGCGGTTCTGGAAGTGGAAGCCGCGATTGATCTGCAGGAGGTGTCCCTGGGGGACAGTATAGCGGTAAACGGCGCCTGCCTGACCGTGACGTCCAAAACGGCCAGAACCTTTACCGTCGACGTTTCCGCGGAGTCCCTGAGCAAGACGACCCTTAAAACCTTACAGGCCGGACATAAAGTTAATCTGGAAAAATCTCTGCGAGTCGGCGGCTTCCTGGGCGGCCACTTTGTGCTGGGCCACGTGGACGGGATTGGCCGGATCCTGAGCAAAACACAGAAGTCCGGGTCGATCATCTTTGCTGTTGAAACCGCGGCACCCTTGTCGCGCTATATTGTGGAAAAAGGCTCGGTCGCCATCGACGGAATCAGCCTGACCGTGAACAAGCTTGAAAAAGGCCGGTTTTATGTTAATATCATTCCACACACAGCCGGCAATACGACGCTCACGGAGAAAAAAGAAGCGGACTTTGTAAACATTGAAACGGATATTCTGGGTAAGTATGTAGAAAAGTTATTGCAAACACCGCGGGGAATCGATAAGGATTTTCTCGCCGAACATGGTTTTATTAAGTAAAAAAGGATGAGAAAAATGGCAGTTAGTAAAATATCGGAAGCAATTGAAGACATTCGCAACGGGAAAATGGTTATTCTCGTTGATGATGAAGATCGGGAAAACGAAGGCGACCTTTGCATGGCGGCGCAGTTTGTCACGCCCGAGGCGATCAATTTCATGGCCAGGCTGGGCCGCGGGCTGATTTGCCTGACCATTAATGAGGAAATTGCCGACCGGATGAAGCTCCATCCGATGGTGAAAGACAATCAGGCGCGTTTCGGTACGGCCTTTACCGTCTCCATTGAAGCCCGGCATGGCGTCTCCACCGGCATTTCAGCGGCGGACCGCGCTACCACCATTCTGGCGGCGGTGAATTGCGCGGGCAAACCGGAAGACATTGTCAGCCCCGGCCATGTGTTTCCGATTCTGGCGCGCAAGGGCGGCGTTCTGGTGCGCACCGGTCAGACTGAAGGGTCCGTGGATTTATGCAGGCTCGCGGGACTTACCCCGTCCGGAGTCATCTGTGAAATCATGAAAGACGACGGCACAATGGCGCGAATGCCGGATCTGGAAATATTTGCGCAGGAACATAATCTCAAGATATGCACCATCGCCGATCTGATTGATTACCGGATGCAGAACGAATCCCTGATCCGGCGCGTTGCGGAAGCGTCATTGCCGACGCTTTACGGCGGCGACGGCAAGATTATTATTTATGAAAACGATGTGGACGACATGCAGCACATCGCGCTGGTGAAAGGCGATATCACCAAGAACGACGAAGTGCTGGTGCGTGTTCATTCCGAATGCTGCACCGGCGATATTTTTGCGTCGGCCCGCTGCGACTGCGGCGATCAGCTTCATCGCGCCATGGAAATGATCGGCGAAGAAGGCAAAGGCGTTATTGTCTATATGCGGCAGGAAGGCCGGGGCATCGGTCTGGTCAACAAAATAAAAGCCTATGCCCTTCAGGATGAAGGCCACGATACGGTGGAAGCCAACATCGCTCTGGGCTTTAAAGCGGATCTGAGAGATTACGGGATCGGCGCGCAGATTCTGGCGGATCTGGGCGTGCACAAAATGCGGTTGATGACGAATAACCCCAAAAAGATTGTCGGGCTGGAAGGCTACGGGATTGAAGTGACCAAGCGCGTGTCGATTGAAATTCCGCCCAATGAGAACAACATTCGTTATATGACCACCAAGAAAAGCAAGATGGGTCATATTCTGGAGCTTTAAACAAGGGCGGCGCAATGCGCCGATAGGAATAATTTCAAATAAGGATGGTGTTGAAATCATGCCGAAAATAATTGAAGGAAAAATTGTTGCCAAGGGGATGAAGTTCGCGATTGCCGTAAGCCGGTTTAACGATTTCATCGGCGGCAGGTTAACGGAAGGCGCGGTGGATACGCTGTTGCGGGCCGGCGCGGACGAAAAGGACATTGTGGTCTGCAAAGTTCCCGGCGCGTTCGAACTGCCGCTGGCGGCAAAGATGCTTGCTAAAAGCAAGCGCTATGACGCGGTGATCTGTCTGGGCGCGGTGATTCGCGGCGCGACCCCGCATTTTGAATATGTCAGCGCGGAAGTGTCCAAGGGCGTCGCCAGCGTGGGGCTGGATGCGGAGATTCCGGTGGTTTTCGGCGTCCTGACGACGGACTCGATTGAGCAGGCGATTGAACGGGCGGGCACCAAGTCGGGCAACAAAGGTGCGGATGCGGCAATGGCGGCCATTGAAATGGTGGATCTGTTCAAAAAGATCAGTGCCTAAATTAAAAAAGTGAAATAGCGCCGGAATGCTCAGGCGCTTCTGGATTTGAGGATTAGATGCAAGGTCGTAGAAAGGCGCGCGAAGTTGCCTTACAGGTTCTTTACAGTTTGAATTTTGTCACGCTCGATGTGGAAAAGGCTCAGGAGCTTTTCTGGGGGAATTTTGTCGCGCCCAGGTCGGCCAAAGAGTTTGCGGCCACCTTGATTTCCGGCGCCTGGCATCATCGGGAAGAGCTGGACAAGATGATCGGCGGCTGTTCGGATAACTGGTCGCTTGGCCGGATGTCCAAGGTTGATATCAGTATTCTGCGAATGGCCGTGTATGAGTTTCTTTACTGTGACGATATTCCGGCTAAAGTCAGCATCAATGAAGCTGTTGATCTGGGTAAAATGTTCGGATCGGAAAATTCCGGTTCTTTTATCAACGGCATCCTGGATGCCCTCAATCTGAAAATTAATAAAAAAAATGCAGCTAAACCTGACCACCCATCCACCCGACCGGCAAAGGCATAAGTGCCTGGTCCTGGGTTTCTTCAGCGATGAAAAACCGCCGCGCGGCATTTGCGGTTTGATGGATTGGCGTCTCAACGGCATGATTTCGCGGGAAATCAAACAGGGTCATGTGACCGGAGAGTTTAAGGAGAAGGTGGCAATACCCTATCCGGACCGTGTCAATTCCGATTTGCTGCTTCTTTTCGGAGTGGGCAATGTTGGCGATCTTTCCTATGATCGCATCTACACAGCGGCTTATGAAATAGTTGCCACGGTTGATAAAATGAAGATCAGGGATTTTGCGTTTGACCTGCCGGGCGAAGGGCGTTCGGATTTGAATACCGCCGGCGTTCTGGAAGCCATGATTACCGGTTTTTTCGACTGCCTGTCGGAAGATGTCAGCAAGCTGGCCAGCATGAATATGTGTCTGGTGACATCTTCTGAACGTTTAAAAGATGTCGCAGCGGGCGTAACCCAGTTTCACAAAAACGTGCGGCATCTGGGTTCGGTTGATTTCAGCGCCCTGGAACCGCATTTCACCTGAGTATCTCGCCCCGACCTTGTAGCTTGAATATATTCATTTGCCGGCATCCGCACCGGCGACCGCGGCTGGCTTGACGAAGACGGATTCCTGCATATTACTGGCCGTTTTAAGGATGAATACAAACTGGCCAACGGGAAGTATGTCCATCCGGAGGGCATCGAAAATGAAATCAGGCTGCTGCGCTATGTTGCCAACACGATGCTGTATGGCGAAGGGAAAGACTACAACGTGGCCATTATTGTTCCCAATTATGCAGAACTGAAAGCCGATCCGAACATCAATTCACTGCTGAAGGACACACTGGAAGAATCCCTGAAGAGCAAAAATTTGCAGGATTATCTGGCCAAAGGAATCATGGCTCATCTCCGTAAAACATTCGGCAGTTATGAAGTGCCGCAAAAATTTCTTTTTGTTGAGGAGGACTTTACCATTGATAATGGTTTTATCACCCAGACCATGAAACTCAAGAGAGCCAATGTCTTGAAGAAGTATGGAGAACAACTTCAGGCGCTTTACTGAGGTTTGCCTTATGCCTTGTCGATAAAAAAGCCGTTTGCCCGTTATGGGTTGCGGCTTTTTTTCTCTTAACGGAACAATACAGGATATCCCCCTGTTTTGCATTTCCTGCATAAAACTGGTAAGAAGACATGTCAATCAATCAGGGTGTCCATGGCAAAAAAATGAATCCGGGAGGAGCCGTTGGAATGACAGCCACAAGCGACGGGCAGAGGGTATCCGAAAACGAAGTCAGGTTTCTTGCGGCAGACGGGTTTGAGCTTGCCGGTACATTGCTGCTTCCGGATCAGCCGCACACGGCCGTGCTCATCTCCGCGGCAACAGGGTTTCCCAGGGAATTCTATCTGCCCTTCGCCCGTCTGGGTGCAATGCGCGGCGCCGCCTGCCTTGTTTACGACTACCGCGGCGTCGGCGCTTCGGCGCCTGCCGATCTGAGCTCATTTAAAATGGATTATCCGGACTGGGGCAGGCTGGACATGGCGGCGGCCCTCGAACGGCTGATCGCTGCGGCGCCCGGCGCGCCCGTTGTCCACATTGCCAACAGCGCCGGCGGACATCTGGCCGGCTTCATGCCTAATCAGAATAAGATTACACGCCACATCTTCATCGGCGTCGGGTTGGGAACCTGGTGGACGCATCGGTTTCCGAAGCAGCAATTGCTCGACATGTTTTTCTGGTGGATCTACGGACCCCTGCAGCTGACGATGAAAGGGTATATTCCCGCCGGCGGCCTCTGGGGAGGCTCCACCCTGCCCTCAGGCGCCTTTCGCACCTGGCGGCGCTGGTCGCACAGGGGCGATTACTTCCGCCGCGAGCTTGCGGACCGGCTGAAACCTCACCAGTTTGATGAAATGCAGGCGCCGATCATTTCGTATGTCTTCTCCGACGATCCGCTGACCACCGCCAAAAGCGCGCGAACGTTTCTGGCATTCATGCCCCGCGCGGGAAAAGAGATTCGCCTGAAGAAGCCCGCCGACCTGGGAGTCAGGGCGCTCGGCCACCAGAACCTGTTTCGCCGCAAAAATGAGGCCGCCTGGTCCAATATCTGGGATACAGCGATCAATGGGGAGTGACGAAATGAAACCGAACGGAGAATGTGTATTTTCATCCAGTGAAAAAGTTTCGGCATTTTTTAAGTTTATAGGAAAAGAGCAATGGTTAAGCGAAGTCCCGGTGACCTCCCGTTGGTCCGGGCAACTCATTTCACCTTTTACAGATAGGCAAACAAGGAGGGCGAAAAATGGCCTTCAGCAGTAAATTTGTCGAAATCGAACCGGCTCGCAAAGATATTGATGCGTTATGCGGACCCGCCGTTCTGGAATTCGGCACGGACTGGTGCGGTTATTGCCAGGATGCCGGGCCGATGGTCCGGCAGGCATTTGCCTCGCATCCGCAGGTTGTGCACATCAAGGTCGAAGACGGCCGCGGCCGTCCGCTGGGGCGTTCCTTCGGGGTCAAGTTGTGGCCCACGCTGATCTTCCTCACGGACGGGTGCGAAGTCGCGCGCCTGATCCGTCCGGAGAGCGTGCAGGCCATTTTGCAGGCCATGAAAAAAATCGATTGTCCGTGAAGCGTTGGAGGAATGGGCAGGCTGAGCCGCCATTAAGAATCCTTGTAAGGCCGGTGCCACCTGACATCAGAAACGGATATGTCAAGTCCCTGACCTTGTTTTCCCAGCCTCCTTCAAGGAATAAGCCAACCAGTTGACAGCGATTCTTTTTTACCAATTCGAGATAATGTTATAGTAATGCTCGCAACCCACGTTACAAAGAAGGTACTTCCCGCTCGAAGACCATCCTTCCATGCATTTGTCCTTGCACTTTACCCATCCCGGTCCGGCGTTGCCTTTATCAAAGCTGCCTGTCCATGCCGAGACAACGCTATAGTAATAATCACAACCGCTGCAGCAATAAGAAGGAAAACTGGCGCCATTGCATTTGTTTTTGCACTTTGTCCATGCGGGTCCTGCATCGCCTTTGCCAAAACTGCCGGCATAAGACGAACTGACCAGTTCGGTTGCCGGCCATAAGCTTTCAGACGTGACACCCGCCATGAAAATCACTACTCCCAATCCAACCGGCAAAAATCTCTTCAGTAACTTTTTCATTTTTTCTTTTCCTCTTGTGCCTGCTTTTTACAATCCGTTTCATGCTGGATGTCTGCAATATCAGCGGTTATTTCATGGCATAAAATAATATATAGAAAAATAGATTATCGGAAGATAAGAAAATAATTAATCGCAAAGACTGCGCTCATTGCCGGATTTAAACCGAGCGAGAACCGCAATAAACGAAATGGGTTCCGGTATAGGATCATCCTATATTGTTTGACTTGTGATGGTTTCTTGATTATAAGGGCCTCATTAAGCCAACTGATCAAAGGAGGCCCCATCATGAATGAAAACCCCGTTCCCTGGTACATCACGGTTCAGACTTTTCCCGAACTTCTCCACCGCAACGCCACACAGCACGGCAACCGGCGCGCCCAGTGGTGGAAGACTGGGGGGAAGAACACGGATTCTCTAACCTATGCGCAGCTTGCGCAAACGGTGCGCGAGCTTTCGGCAGGCCTTATGCAGCTTGGCCTCGCCAGGGGTGACCGCGCCTGCATCATGGCGAACACGCGGCCCGAGTGGGTATGGGCGGATTATTCCATCCTCTGCGGGGCGGCCATTACCGTGTGCATCTACCCCTCGGTATCGGCTCCCGAGATCAGGCATATCGTGAACGATTCCGGGGCCCGCTTCGTCTTTGTGGACAACGGGGAAAACCTGAACAAGATAAAAAGCGTCTGGAATGAAATGCCTACGCTGGAAAAAGTTATCACCATCGGGGAATGGTCTGCGACCGGAGATGAGCGGGTGATAACGCTTGATGATCTGAAGGTCCTCGGCCGAACGCTTTTGGCCGGGACTCCGAATGCTTTCGACGATCGCTGGCGCGAAGTTCGACTGGACGACCCCATGACCATCGTCTACACCTCGGGCACCACGGGTGTTCCCAAGGGAGCGGTGCATACCCACCGCAGTGTTAACGCGGCCTGCCGGCGCGACCTGACGGTGTTTTCCGCTCGGCCTTTCACCGAGGAAGATGTCTTCCTGTCGTTTCTGCCTTTGTCTCACACCTATGAACGCGAGTGCGGCCATGGCTGCGCCATGCACTGCGCGGTGACCGTCGCCTATACCGATCCCAAATCCCTGGTGGACGATTTACAGATCTTCCGCCCGACCGCTTTTGTTTCCGTCCCCCGGCTCTATGAGCGCATCTATATGACCATGCAGTCCCGCACGGCAACCTCGCCGGTCAAGAAGGCCATTTTCGAGTACGCGATGAAAACCGGCCTGGATCTGGTGGAATACCGCTCCGACAAAAACGGGTTCATCAATATGGCCGAGGGAGTTGACTTTACCGAGGGTGTGCCATTGCCCCTCCGGATCAGATACAAGCTCCTGGACAAGATATTTTTTTCGAAGGTGCGCGCCATGATGGGCGGCCGTTTCCGGTTTGCCTTTTCCGCCGCCGGCAGTCTGCCCGCGGACCTGTGCAAGGTGTTTCTGGCCATGGGGATACGAATCTACGAGGGATACGGGTCCACGGAGACCTGCAACACCATAACCATCAACCGGGTCGACAAGATCCTTCCCGGATCGGTGGGGCCTGTGGCGCCGGGCGTTGAGGGCCGGATTGCCGAGGACGGCGAGTGGCAGGTCAAAGGGGAAAATATTTTTGCGGGATACTGGAACAACCCGGAGGCGACAAAAGAAGCCTTTACCCCGGACGGCTTTTTTAAGACCGGAGACATCGTGGTCATGGTTGCCGATGGCTTCCTGAAGATCGTGGACCGAAAGAAAGGATTGATGGTTCTCGATACGGGCAAAAACGTGCCGTCGGCCAAAATCGAAGCCAGATTCTCGTTATCGCCCTGGATCGAGGTCGTCATGCCCGTAGGAGACAATCGCAAGTATGTGGGTGCCCTCGTGGTGCCCAACTTTGACGCCTTCATCCGTCTTTTCGATGAAAAGGGCATCACCTATGACAAAAGCAAACTGATTTTTTCCGAGGCGGACGGTACAAGAATCTGCGCGCAGGTCGGTCAGGACTTTATTGACAAACCGGAACTAAAGCAGCTCATTGATGCCGATATCCGCAAGGTCAACGCCGAGCTTGAGGAATACGAGTGCGTCAAAAAGTACGCCATCCTGAAGCGAAAACTGACCGTGGAAGAGGGCGAGATGACCCCCACCATGAAGGTCAAGCGCAACGAGGTGATCAAACACTTCAAGACCGAGATCGAAGGCCTTTACGATTGAAAAACGACAGGGGCAGGGACTGTTGTTCAAGTCTTCTGCCCCGGGTATCAGGACAACTTGGTCGTTCGTCAGGCTTATCTTATGTGACAGTGACAATATCGTTGTTGACGGCGGTATTTCAATCCAGTGAGACAAAGGGATGACGGCTAAGTAACAGGAGGTAATTTTACTTAACCGAGATCATTTTATTTCTAAAAAGGTTTGTTTCTCTTGAAGGGAATAATATAGGACGTCCCGCTGTTCAGGTCCGGGGATATTTCGATAAACTTGGTATTTCAGGGGCGCCTCGCTCACGGTTCAAATATGATCTCATTCCCATAACCTGACAGGGCTTGGTTTCTCGAAGCTGATTGCAGGCTTCATAGCAGTTTCCATCTGCCAATCTCCTGCCATTTAACTATTATTGTTTACTTCACTTCCTGAGATTAGACTGGGACGGCAATTGACCAATTATCATCTATGAGAGGTGATATGCAATATTTTTCGTTACTGGTATTATCATGGGTACTGGTTTTTATATTCACCCTGCCTTTTGTTTTACAGGCTTATACATTAACGCCATTTCTTGGAAAACAAAGATCCATTCAAATTGTAGGCAGGCAACTGATCCTGGCCGCTACATTAGTAGCGAAAGTAATAGTGCCGCGGGTAAATTCAAAACTGGAATTTCCAATATTCAAGCAAAAAATTAAAAGAAACTTTTTATTTTTCAGAAAACTTCTGCATTTAAGAATTGAAAATGAAACACAGGATAAAATTGAATTCCGGTTTCAGTTTTGTCCGGTCACAAAGATGCTGACCCTGTTCGGGCTGTCAGAGCTGTGCAAATACTCGTGCGCGGGAGATTGGAAGCACGCAAAGGAAAATAAGGAATACTGGATTTTTACCAGAGAACAAACCATTGGAAAAGGCGGTTCGTATTGCAATCACACATACTCAAGAAAGCCATGATGATATTATAACCATGCCCTGCATCAAAACCGCGGCGGAGACCAACATTGAGAAATGGTTGTCAGGGGCGTCCCCCTCGCTGTCTCTTATCCACATCAAATCACTTCTTACAGAAGCCAAAGTCGTTATTCTGGAGATTAGAGTAATCGCCCGTGGTCCCGCGCTTCCGGCAAATCTTCCATCCCGTATCCCGGCAAGCCATTCTTCCTTCTGATATATCGGAAATGTCGTTGCCGCTGTGCATGCTGACCGGCTGCAGGGCAATAGATACAAATTCATTCTGTTTATAAATGATATATTTTCCGGACAGACTCTTCGGACATCTTGCTCCGGTGTGGAAGCTGATGGTTCCGCCTTTCACGATATCTTTCGTATCGCATTCATCGGATCCAATTAGTTTTTCCGTGCACATTTTGACTTGGCCCGGCCACCACCAGGGACTTTCCACTTCAACCGACCATGCCGATGCATTATTATTCATCACGGTAAAAAAGCAGAGTATCGCCATCAATATGATCAAACCGGTTTTTTTCATTTCGTCTCCTTTTTTATAAAATCAATTATTTTATATTCAATCCTGCTATTCCCTCGGCGCAAAGTTCTATGATCGCAATTTATTAAGATGCGATTCAGAATTCAATGAGATACGTTCAGGATTCAAGCGTGACGGCTTTGAGCGTGACCCCCCCGTCGACCACAATCGTAATGCCGACGACGTAGTCTCCGGCCCGGGATGCCAGATAAACCGCCGCTCCGGCCATGTCCTCATCGCGCCCGATGCGTTTTGCAGGAACGCTGGCCGCGACCATGTCTTCGTAGTCGCGGGCAAGCTTGTTCATTTCCGATGCGAAAGCCCCCGGCGCGATTCCGCTGACAACGATATTGTCCTTGATCAGTCGCAGGGCCATCCGCCGGGTCAAATGGATCAGACCTGCTTTGCTTGCGGCATAGGAATAAGTCTCCATGGGATTGACAATGACGCCGTCAATCGAAGATACATTGATGATCTTTGCCGGCCGGTCTTCGGCTGCTTTGCGTAATTGCCTGATCAGCGCCTGGCTTAAAAAGAACGGCGCCTTTAGATTCAGGTCGACAACTTTATCCCAGCCTTTTTCGGAAAAGTCATCGAAAGGTTCTCCCCAGGCAGCCCCCGCATTGTTCACCAGGATATCGAGTTTTTCTTCGCGTGCGGCAAACTGAGAGGCCAGGGCCTTCGCACCCTCAACCGTTGAGACATCGCACGGCAGGGAAATACAATTGCCCAGCTCACAGAGTTCTTTGGCTGTTGTATCGCAGGCATCCGCCTTGCGTGATGAGATATAGACGCGCGCGCCCTGTTCGAGGAAGCCCTCCGCAATCATGCGGCCGATCCCGCGCGAACCGCCCGTTACGAGCGCCGTCCGCCCCTTAAGAGAAAATAATTCCTTCATCATCTGCCATTCCTCCCTGTTATTAATTTCATGGTTTCTCTGTGATGGTTGTTCAATATAAAAAAGGACGTCCCTTATTTTATGTCTATTTCCTTTTTTACCAGCGTCGCCTGTTTTTTTCCTTTTTTTGCGGGCTGTTTTTCCGCCCATTCAAAGTATGATCCGATCGCGTAGACAGCATCCTGTATTTTAGTATAAACGGGGAAGCCCGCCTTGCGCAGAGCGGCGTACGTTTCGATCCGGACGCGCTCATAGTCGAGGTTGTCTTCCACAAAGTTTGCCAGGATCGGGATAACGGGTTTCCTGATTTGCCGGGCCATTTCCAGAACGGTATCAGCGTTATTTTTCACATTAAGAAATAATTCGGCATGCAGGATGTATTCGACTGAAAAGTAGGGGACAATAACGTCGATCGATTCGTCCGCATCAATGGCCTTCATGGTATGCAGCATAACATTGAGATCGAAACCAAAGGCCCCCAGATCAACCGGGTTGACCGTCGAGGTATTGACTCCCATGATTTTTTCACTGATCATCTGCTGCGAAGCGGCGCTCAATTCAGGAAGAGACAGGCCCGACTGAATGGCAAGATCGGAAAAAAGAACGGATACGCCGCCTCCGGCGCCCAGGAAGCCCACCCGCTTGCCCCGCGGAATTTTTGCAGCCGTGCCCAGCATCACCAGATGCATCAGTTGATCGAAATCATCCACCAGCAAACCGCCGTGCTGACGGACGGCCGCCGCCCAGATTGTGTAATTGCTGGCCATCGCGCCCGTGTGGCTGGCCGCGGCCTTTGATCCGATTTCCGTTTTCCCGCCCTTGAGAATAATCACCGGTTTTTTTGCCGTGGTCCGCTTGAGTGTCTTAAGAAAAGTTTTTACATTCTTGATGTCTTCCACGTAGCAGGCAATAATCCGGACATCCTGATCATCGGCCAGATATTCCAGATAATCTTCAAGACGCAGGTCGATCTGATTTCCGTAAGAGACAACTTTATTGATGGGAATTTTTCGCGTCGAGGCCATGGCCATAAAGTTTGCCGTCACACCGCCCGATTGTCCCAGAAACGCAACCGTACCGGCCGATTCCTGAGGCGGGGCAAATACAAATGAAATTTTGGACCCGGTGCAATGCACGCCGACGCAGTTTGGTCCGACAATCCGCAAGTCCCCCTTACGGGCTTCCCGGATCACATCTTCTTCCAGCTGCAGGTTTCCCGTTTCTCCAAAACCCGATGTGAAAAAATGAATGAACTTGATCTGCTTGCGGACTGCGGCCCGGACAATGTCTATGGACTGTTCAACAGGCGCCGCGATAATGGCAAAATCAACCGGCCCGGGAAGATCATCGATAGATGTAAAAACCTTGATGCCGCTTATTTCACCGCCTTTGGGGTTTACCGGATAGATAGTTCCCGCAAAACCGTTCCCCTGGATAATCTGAAAATAGGGCATTTTCCCGCCGCCCAGATTGTTGGACGCGCCGACGACGGCCACGCTTTCCGGATAAAATAACTGATCGAGATTCATCGCATTCCTCCTTGTTCCGCTTCAGGTCAAAGATCATATGTTATCACAGCACCCGGTGTCTGATGCCATAGCCACCAAATCAATGTCGGACCGGCATGCCTTCGGTGTTCGCATCCGATAGATCAACTCTTTATTCTCCGGAAACGAACAGGCCGATCAAAATCACTTGCGAAATATACAGTTTCCCGCAAACGATGCAAGAATAAAAATAGTTTATAGTGGATGGAAAATAAAGAGGACGGTTCGCGGCCCAATATGCCCGGATTTTCTTGACATGCAAGTCCGGGTTTCCTATACTGCCTGACAAAGAAAGCAATTTCTTATCAATTGTTTGCAGAATTGCCAGTGGTTCAGTAAGGAGAATTGAATGATAAAAGGATTATCCAAAGTTTGTTTGGTTTCAGGGATCGCGATCGTCATCTTGCTGGCCGGAGATACAGCTCAAACCGGCCAGGTTAACGAGTCACAAAACATCAATATAAAAAATAAGTGCTACGCCTTTTGTGAAGGTCGCTACCATAATACACCGTCCTGCGATGCCGCTATGGTGATGGCGTGCAAGGATGCCTGTGATCTGTATTGGCACGAAATTTATCTTATTGATTATTAAAACGCCTCTAATATTACTCAGGGCTTTGGCTCTTCGTTCCAGATATCCCGGGCGATCTTCCAACTGCCGTCCGGCTGCTGTTTCAGGACGAACAGATAGTGTCCGGAGACCTTGTTTTTCGTTTGGCTCGCCTTGATTGTTTCCATCCTTGTAAAAGTGCCGCTCAGGAACGCCCATTGACCGCTTTGCTGAATCTGGCCGGGTTTCAATTCAAATGTGGGCAGCGTCGTTTTAAAATAAGCGCCATAGAGAGCGACTATTTTGTCTTTGCCGACAATGGCCGGCTTTCCCGGTGGCATCCAAACGCCATCCGGATCGATCAGGCGACCCATGGCTTTACTATCGCCCGCGTTGAAGGCAGCGTTAAAATCAATCCGCACCTGGTCGATTGCTCTGTCGTCCGACGCCGCCAGGGCAGAACGCTGGGGCATGAGAGCCGCCGTCACGGCCATTGTCAAAAAGAATATTACCGCATAAAACATTCTCCTCTGCATATTGATCTTTCCTTTCCTGTTGTGTTTTTTAATTTGCCTTCCCCGAAGCTTAAAAAGCCGGTATTACCTTCTTTGCCCCAGCTTCGTATAAGCTATAATGTTTTTTCAAAATGATACGTACCGTCGCTCTTTTTGACTATATTGAACTTCGGACTCGCGCAGCATCGTTCCGTAGTCGAGGCGCTTTCATTGCCGTTACAGGTCATCGGATAGATATTTTTACTTCCAACCGTCCCCGTCAAATAGGATGGACAGAGCCCGGTTAAACTGAGAAAACTCGTTGTCTGATTCTGGTTATTCGGAATGGTAAGGGTGGAATATAATGATGCCGCTCCGGTAGCGCCCTTCGAATACACCTTAACCATTGCTGTGGCGCCGGATAGATTGGTAATTTTCACTTCAAATTCCAGTGCCGACACCTGGTGAACCCAGACCGTACACAAAAGTGAAAGAGCGGCAAGGGCGCAACTCAGGATAAATATTTTTTTCTTCATTCTCTTCATGGCTGCTCTCCGGATATTTTCCATAATAATTCCCTCATTTTCCCTGTTGGTTCAATCATTATGGTTGAACCTTTATTTGATTTTTCTATAAATGCTAAAATGTAAAGGGTCAATCTATAAAATTGAACCAGCAAAGCGCCTGAAAGAAACTTAGTATTTTAGGGGCATCCCGCTTGGCGCCCGCGGCGGCTTGCTAAAAAAATTCTTACGGTTCAACCACGATCTTGATGGCGGTCTCACTCTTTGCCGCCAGAACGTCAAAGCCCTTGACGGCGATATCGGCCAGCGGGATAATATCCGTAATGATGCTTTCCGGTTTGATCCTTCCCGTTTCCAGCCATTTCATGGCCAGGTCGGGCTTAATGGAATTAGTGCCGATCATAGTCGTTTCCCGTGTGACAAATCCCAGCATGTGAACCGCAGCTCGCTGTGTGAAAATACCCTGAACAATGACTGTGCCCTGATAGCGTGCCGAGGCCAGGCAGTCTTTCAGCGTTGCTTCTACGCCGACGGCTTCTATGGCCACATCCACACCCCGCCCTTCGGTCAGTTCCTTTATTTTTGCGGGGGTCTTGATCTCGACGGGGTTCCAGACCAGGGTGGCGCCCAGTTCTTCGGCCTTCTTCCGCCGGTTTTCCAGAACATCCGTCATGTAAACCGTATTAACGCCCATCGCTTTGAGACCCATCAGCAGCATCAATCCCACCGTGCCCGCGCCGGCAATAAAGACGGTATCTTCGGGTTTTACATTTCCCCGGTCGATGGCGTACGCCGCGCCGGAGAGCGGTTCCAGAACTGTGGCCCGCTTCCAGTCCATGTCGTCGGGAATTTTCAGAAGGCGGTCCTGGGGGCAGTTGACCGCTTCGGCGTAAGCGCCGGCAACAAGCGTGCAGACGCGGTCGCCGACGTTGTACCCTTCAACACCGGGGCCTGCGGCTATAATCGTGCCGCAGGCTTCATGGCCAAAAGGGCTTTCGGGAAAAGGTCCGTGCAGATATTCGTGCAAATCGGACCCGCAGATGCCGCAGTATTTGATTTTGACTTTGACTTCACCGGCGCCCGGTGCAACGTCTTTGACGTCCTCGACGGTGATATTCCTTATTCCATGATAAATGGTCTTTTTCATAAAAACGCCCCTTTCGGCGGAAATGCATTTGGTTGATAAACGGCTGCCCGGTGTCACGCACCCCGCCGCTTGCCGGGGCCGACGTCCGGCTGTCCCGGGATTTGCGGCGCGGATTCAGATGCGATAGGTTCGCATCTGAAAAAAATTTAATCCTCCAGGGCCACGCGGAAGCGGCAGACCTTGTCGCCTTTGGTCAGCAGTTTGCTGAATCCGCTGGTTTTAAATTTCGGGTTGAGTTCTGTCGCCATGCCGCGAAGTGATTCTCCCAGCAGGATTTCGCACAGCTCCGGTTCCCTGGACCACTGTTTCGCGATCGGGCAGGTGTAAAGTTCCTTTTCAAAAGCCTTCGGCGAATGCTCCACGTAACCGTTCCAGTAATTGGCAAAAGTATCGTCGATTAAGTCATGCACTTTGGGAAGATTCATGCAATCGCAATAGTCCGCATTTGTGGTGCCGGTCAGCGACATCCACATTTTGGCGCCTTTCTGGCCGTCCTTGTAATATTCCTCTTTCAGGCGCTCGACAAATTTATCGCCGCCGACTTCCTTGCCGACGCGGTACAGGGTAACCATCTGCCGGGCCAGGGCTTCCGTCCAGTTTTTGTAGCGCTTGCCCATCTCTTCTTCGCTTACCGGGTATTTCTCGTAATCGGGTGTTTCTTTCATGGTTTCTTCCTCCTCGCGATAAAATCGGTGTTGATCATATCATGGGAACTGCTTGAACCTGCATGTCTTTAATATTTTGTGGGCCAGTTGGTCAAGTGGTGCTCGCCGATTACGCCCGTGCGCTGATCTTTTGCTGGTCCAATCATTATGAATGAATCTTATTTGAACTTTCTATAAATGCTAAAATGTAAAGGGTCAATCTATAAAATTGAACCAGAAAAGCGTCTGAAAGAAAATTAGTATTTTAGGGGTGCCCCGCGCGCGGTGCTATCCCGCAATAACAAAAGTTACCGTAATAAAAACCGACAACATACAAAACACGATCATGCTCTTTTTCATGCCGTCTTCTTTTTCTTCTTTGATCTGCCATTGCTGGGGGAATTGGCATTTAACATGCTATTAGAAAGCAAATCATCTTGACATAATAGAATTATTCTTCCATTAAACTTGTATGGGACGCAAAGCTTACTTTCAAAACGAAGATTTCCTCAACGCGGCAGTCCAGATCATCGCTAATGACGGTCTGGGTGCTCTCACCATCGCGGCACTGGCCAAACGGGTAAACGCGCCCGTCGGTTCGGTTTACCATCGTTTCCCGTCACGCGATGCGCTCTTGGCCGAAGTCTGGCTCAACATTATTGAATCATTCCAAAAAGAATTTTTAAAAAAGCTTCAGGATGATGGACTTCAGGCCACCCTGGCCTGCCTGCAGTGGGTTCGCCAGCATCCTCATGAGGCGCGCATCATGCTCCTTTACCGGATCCACGACCTCACATCCGACAAATGGCCGGAAGACATGCAGAAACGCGCCCTGCGACTGGCCAATGAATTGATTGAGGGCGTAACCGCGTTTACCAAAAAGCAATTCGGGCGGGTCACGAAAGAAACAATGGATCGCGTGACTTTTGCCATCTATGACGCCCCCATCGGCATCATCAGAAGATATTTGCGGGAGAATAAAGTTCCGCCGGTATCCGTCAATGAACTGATCCGCGAAACATATGAAGCAGTCATCGTAAATGCAAAATAATATCCGAATTAACACCGCCTGTTCCAGTTTCACACGCGTGCGTCAACCCGTCTGATAGTATTTCTATTATTCGCCCTGCCGTGCATGAGCCAATCGGGTATGTGCGCGTCAGGCAGAAATATTCTTGACATTCTTTTTAATAGAATCTATGTTCTAATATAAACATTCTAATTAAAAGATTTGGTTCGATAATAATCACATCTTAAAACACTATTTTCATGGAGGTATTTTTATGGAAATCGGCAAACATTGGGAAACCATCCAGGCTGTCTTTGAAGAAGCGTTTAAGAGTTGCATGCATTTTGCGGTGGCCACCGTCAATGAAGACGGATCACCTCACGTGACGCCCATCGGTGCATTAATCCTGCGGGACGATTCAACCGGTTTTTACTTTGAGGAAAATCCGGTGAGAATGCCGCGCAATTTGACTCTAAATCCCCGCGTCTGTATTCTGGCACAAAACGCCGACAAGTTATTCTGGGGCAACGCACTGATCAACGGAAAATTCCCGACACCTCCGGCGGTCAGGCTCTCAGGCATTGCAGGTAAGTTGCGCCAGGCAACACCTGATGAGACGGCGCTCTGGCAGGAAAAGATTGCCTTGGCCAAAGGCACGAAAGGCTATCAGCTGTTATGGAGTTCCTTCTCTCATGTCCGGGATGTTGCCTTTGATTCTTTCGAGCCCGTTGACGTGGGAGAAATGACGGACGAACTTTGGAAATGACCGGATACAGACGTTGAAGAAATGAATAATAAAAGGAGGCCAGGAGATGACGGTTAATGCCCTTTCGCTCAGTAAAGATGAAATAAAGGAACTTGTGAGTAAAAACTGGATAACCCACGATGCCATGTGGTTTTACCACTGCCTGCAGGAATTCGGCATCGAAAAGACCAATCAGTTGAACAAGGCTGCTATCCGCGACATGTCGGCAATAGAAATCAGACGAATTCACAAAGCGATGGGCGCGGCGCCGATTAACACGTTTGATGAATTCAAACACTTCTTTGACGTGGCGATGGAAATCGCCACCGGGAAATTTATGAAATATAAGTACACCTCACCTTTTCATAATTTAGTGCACGCAGAGTGGGATTCCTGCTTTGCATACGAAGGGATGAAAGCCCTGGGGGTTGCCGACCGTTATGAATGCGGTGTCATGCTGAGGATCAACACATGGCTGGATACGCTGGGTATCAAATATGAAGTGACGCCCAGGGTAACTGGCTGTATGATGCATACCGATGGTAAATGTTTCCGGGATTATCAGTATTTCTTTGAAAAATAAGCTGTCAAAGGAGGTCCAGGCGATGAACGAGGATGTTTGGAAAGCTGTCCAGAAGCATCTGAATTATAATAATGAAGAGATGGAGATATTTCGAGCTGATCCCAGAAATGAGGATGCCTTGTCCAAAACGGCCCTTATGCTCAATAAAACAATTATCGCGGAAGTCATCGAAGCACATGGTTGTGACAGCGGACATAAAGTTGGTGACAAGTTTTATTTTGATGGCCGCGGTGTCAGCCTTCTGGCAAAACTGGGTCCAAGCAGAGTTTGCATTTTCGCTTTGCACTCAATTGCTCTGGCTTTACCTGCGGTGGCTGAGTTGCTTTATGCCGGTGATGATCCCAATAAAATGAGATTCAAGCGGTTTGGCTGCCCGGATGTTGGCGTAAAGTGCGGTGGTTGGGGACATATCGTCATGGAGATTAAAGTTGAAGATCGAAAGTAAATTGATTCGAGCAGCCGCGCTTGAGTGCCCGCATCTAGCCGCGATAAATATATTCAGGAGCAAGTGCTATGAAAATAAATGGAAAACACGGTCAAATCTCTATTCTTGACATTTCAATCTGTTCCTTGATTCCGGCCTCCGTAACCTGAAGGTCAAAAGACCGGAATGACGGTGGAAAAGATTGCTACGCCCCGATGTCGGGACTTGCAATAACAAAGGCATGAATTGTCCTAAACAATTCCTTTCCCGTCTGACGGCAGACACTTCTTCTTTTATAAATCCGAAACCCCGCTCAAAAATTCAACGTAAACAATTTCACCGGCCTGCCATCCGCGGGGCCTGTGATGATTTCCGAATCTTCGCGGCCGCTCAGATCTCCGCCGACTTCCTCGTCAATGATTTTCAGCGCCTTTTGCATGTGCTCGATATAAACATCCGCCGGAATCATTTCGCTGTAGGTTCGGTTAAAGGCATAGATGCCGACATTTGCTTCCAGGGCGCGCCTCGCCATGTCGATGGCATGGGTTATTCTTTCCCTGACTATTTTTGCCGTCAAAACCGTATGGACCGGCAGAAAATCCCACAGGGCCACGGCATTGCAAAACAGGGTGGTCGGCTGATAACTGAACAAGGCAATGGCTGCGTTATAGATGGTGCCTTTCTGAATGGTGATCTTGACGACCAGTTCATCCTGCTTCTGGACGGGCAGTTCACTGCGGCGATAGCCGATCTGCCATTGCACGTCCATGGATTCCTGTTGAAAAATATCGGCGCCGCCGGTGATGGGTTTGTCCGGATTGACAAAGAGCTCCGCGTCGGCCGTGAGCATCGTTTTCAGCACGGCGGCGATTTTCAAGAGGAAGGATGAGCGGGTTCCGGAAGAAGACACGGACATTCCTTTTTCAAAAAGCTGTTTGGCCTGATCCAATCCCTGATAAACGGCGCATTGAAGATTTTCAAACTCCCGGATATCGGTGCAGACCTCCGGATGAGTCCGCATGTACCGGACGGTGGACATGGCCTGCGCCAGATAGACGATGGCGTATTCGCAGTAGAAATCCTCCGTGTGGAAATCGCAATGCTCCCGGATGTTGTCCGCTTCCTGGAGGGCCTGGCGAAAAACAGCAGCCGCCGACCGCTGCGATGGTGTATCCAGCGCCATGTTCCGAAGCAGCATCATCCGCAGCGTCCGCGCCACCAGGTCCTTGGGGTTGATGGACAAAACAATCCGCAGGATTTCCGCCGCTTCCGAACAGCGTTTGCGATAGTAGAGCGTCTTGGCAATCTCCACACCCAGCAGAGAATTATGCGGATACTTGAAAAAAGTGGCAATCGCATTGTTGTCGCCCGCATGGCCTGCAGCCGCGTCTTCGCTTCCCATGGGCCAGAGCAGCCGGTCCAGTTTTTCAATCGAAGCGGGGGAATTTTGCAGCGTCTCATCATGGAGCAGCTCGGAGACAAAGTCGAAATAATGAGTCGTCCAGAGCGATGTGATCCACCAGATCGGCAGAGATTCCCCGTTGAATAATCTGGCTTCCGCAGGCTTCGGACAAAGAATGACGTGGATGTCGTTGATGAGCAGACCGTGACGCGCGTAATCCGAGATGCGGATCATGGGGTCATCCGGCAGGCCGGCGTTCAAAAGAGACAGCATGTGATTGTCCAGAACCCCGTATTCTCCCGCCGTAATGGCGATGGAGAGAAACCGGTTTTTGCTGTAATACTTGGAAAGCGGCCAGCGGATGGCGATCTGGTGCGCCAGCGCCACCGCGCTCTTCAGGCATTCCATGTAATGCACCAGATTACCGCCCTCCTTTTCCTTCGGGAAATCGATATACAATGTCGTAATGTCGTAGGCCTTGACTTTGCCCCATTTGCCGTAAAGAAAGTGGCCGATAGCCTCGGTGATGTAGCTTTTAATGTTTTTTTTCAGCCAGCCGATGATTTCGTGATCAATGACTTCGCCGCGGCTGGTCAGGGCAAAACCGATGCGCACGCCTTCGTTGTGGTCGTCGGATTTTGAAGGAGCGCCGCTTTCGGGAAAGAGCGAGACCAGCGTTTCAAAGTTCCATTTCCGGGAAAGTTCTGCCCGCTCATAGCCCAGCCAGAAAGCGATGCTCCGGAGCACATTCATTTTGTAGTCCGTATCCAGGGGTTCTTTTTTCAGCCGCATGAGCATGGAATGGGTCACCTGCGGCAGCCTGATGTGGTGCGTGGTCAGCAGGGCATTGATCCGGTTGCACAGGGCCCTGAGCGATAGATTCAGCTTCAGCGTTTCTTCCTTTTTATTTAACAAGTCTTCAAAACTGATATCGCCGGCTAACTGGAGTTTGAATGTATTGTCCGTATGGGCACGGATGAACTGCTCGAGACTTTCAGTATCCGCTGGAGAGATAAGACCGTTTCGGACGGCAAAATCGATAAATGAATCACCTGCCGGTGTATTATCTTTATTTTGATAGAATGATGTAAGACATTCCACTGTTGGGAATACGGACAAAATAGCTGCCATTGCCTTATCGCGGGGGTTCATTTTTTATATCCTCCATAATTTAAATTATTTATGCTTTATCTAGTAAATCCTGACGGCTTGTACCACTTCATTATTTCAGTCAATACTGTCTTACTGGTTTATTTATAAATCATTATTATTTGTAATACAACATATCAAATTGACTGTCTTTCTTTCAGCGATTATAAATCTGTCTTCAAGAGCTTGAAGCATTAACTGACCGGGGAAGGTTCAAAATGTTCAAGTTGAGAAGTAGCCTTTTTAAAAAAATGTCCGTCTTAAAAAAGGCTGAAGATTCACCTCTGGTGTTAAGTCACACTGTCTCTGTCATTTCGAAGAGGTCTTCAACGACTGAGAGATCTTAGATTTCTCCCTGCGGACTTGCCCCCAGCTATGGGGGTCGAAATGACAGTTCAGGATTGATGCGATGCTGGTCAGATTTTAAGGAGATGATATGGATCCGAATACCGTTTATGATTACCCGAACAACTTGGTCGATTTATTCGAGGAAAGTGTAACCAAGTTTCCGGACATCCGATTCCTGGGCACCAAGAATCCGGAATCCGGAAAGTATGAATGGATTTCGCGCAGGCAGATTGCCGAGCGGGTGGACAACCTCCGCGGCGCTCTGGCCAAACTTGGTTTTGCCAAAGGCGACAAAGCCGGCATCATCATCAACAACTGCGTTGAATGGTTTGTCTGCGAGCAGGCCGTCCACGGGCTGGGCGGGGTATTCGTTCCCATGTATCTGCAGGAACTCCAGAAAGTATGGAAATACATCATTACCGACGCGTCCATCAAGTTCCTGTTTGTCCGCGACGAGAGCGTTTACGAAAAAGTCAAAGAGTTCAAACAGGAAATCAACACGCTCGAAGAAATCTTTGTTGTTTACGGCGAAGGAGTTAACAGTCTTTCCGCCCTGGAAGAAATGGGCAGGAAGAATCCGGCCCCTTCCATCAAGCCCCACTGGTCGGACCTCGCGCATATCATCTTCACATCCGGCACAACGGGCGATCCCAAAGGCGCGATGATCTCCCATGGCAATGCATCTTGGGCCGCAAGGTCCAGCATCGACACGTTTGAGCTCAACGAAACCTCGCAGGTGATCTCGATTCTGCCCTGGGCGCATGTTTACGGACAAAACTGCGATCTGCACAATTATACGTCCTGCGGAGGGGGAATCGCGTTTATCGAATCGCTGGATAAATTCATGCAGAATGTCCAGGAATCGAAGCCCACGGCCATTAACGGCGTTCCGCGCATTATCACCAGGATTTACGATGCCATCATGCAGGGTGTGAATGCCGATCCCGTCAAAAAACAGTTTTTCGACGCGGCACTCGCTGTAGCGGCCAAAAACAGGGACCTGCCGGAGAAAACAAAAGAGTTCAAAGATTATGATGACCTGGTCTTTTCCAAGGTCCGCGCCATTTTCGGCGGCAATCTCCAATTTATCGTCAGCGCGAGCGCGCTTCTGAAGCCGGAAATCGCTCTTTTCTTCCATGATATCGGACAGCCGACCTACGATTGCTACGGCATGACCGAAACCTCGGGCGGCATTACCATGAACTGCACCGAATTCGGGAACAAATTGGGAACCGTAGGCAGGCCGATCCAGCATACGCACGTCGTCATCGACAAATCCCGCGTGGAGAAAGACAGCCTCGACGGCGAGATCTGCGTTTACGGGCCTCAGATCATGATGGGTTACTACAACAAACCCAAGCTCAACGAAGAGGTCATGCTGCCGGATAAATGGAACGGCTTTGCCGGCATCCGCACCGGCGACCGCGGCTGGTTCGACGAAGAAGGCTTCCTGCGCATCACCGGCCGCTTCAAGGACGAATACAAGCTGGCCAACGGCAAATATGTGCATCCGGAAAGCATCGAAAATGAAATCAAGCTGATGCGCCCCGTCGCCAACGCCATGATCTACGGCGAAGGGAGGGATTACAATGTGGCGGTGATTGTTCCGGACTTTGCCGAACTGAAAGCCGATCCCGCCACCCAGGCGTGGGTCAAAGACACGCCGGAAGAGACGCTTAAAAGCGAAGATTTAAAGAACTATCTTACCCAAAGCATTATAGAGTATGTGCGAAAGTCCTTCGGCGGTTATGAAGTGCCGCAGAAGTTTCTTTTTATTGCGGAAGACTTCACTCTCGTCAACGGCATGCTGACCCAGACCATGAAACTTAAAAGAGCCAACGTCCTTACGAAATACAAAGACCAGCTGCTGGCGCTTTATTAGGATTGTTTGACTGCTGCTATGCAAAAAAGCCGCAGCCCATTGTCGGGTTGCGGCTTTTTTTACAGATGAAGATTATTAAGTCATCCTTCCGGAAATGACAGATCAATCCATATGTTCCAGGGATAACTTCGCGGGTTGCTTTCCCAGCAGCACCATGCCGAAGTGTTCATATTTTTCACCGGCCTTATCCATGTCGTGCCAGCGCGCCAGAAATTCTCTCTCTCGCAGCCATGTCCGGCGTATCGTTGCCGGATCTTCAAACAGCAGGACGTCCTTGTTGAGTCCGATGACAATCGCGTAGTGGCCGTTATCCCAGCCGCGGCGCCAGTCATCCAGGGTCATGTATTGTTCCGCCCAGGCCTGTAAGAGCACAATTACCGGCGTTCCGGCGTCGACGTACTGCTTGACCTGATTGAGTGACCATTGCGTGCCGGATTTCACCTCGAAGCCATAGCTTTGCGCGGCTGCGATCATGGCCTGTGGAGGCGTGCCGCTTTCCTCGGTCGTGCCCAGCGCCGAAACCAGTTCGTCGCGGTCGACCTCCACGCCGTAATAGGTCATCACGGTCTGGAGAGCCTGCACGCCGCAGTCGTAATCATAAATCTGTTTGCCGATATGCAGGTCAATCATCGAGACTTTCTGAGATTCCTGAAGCGACTGGATGGTCCGGGTAAGCGATTCGGCAAATATGCGCCTCAGCCGGTTGATTTGTGCGACATTGGGTGTGCCGTCTTCATTTTTGTAGAGGTGTTCGTTGGTTTCCTGAATAAACGCCGGGGCGCGCGCGCCGATTCTTTTCATGGCGTTGACCGAATGTGCGGCGCATACGTGGCCGTGTACCTTGACGTACTCCGAAGCGTTTACCGTGATCAGCACATCGGGCAGGTGCTTGCGCAGTTCGGCGGCGTAAGTTTCCACGAAGATATCAGGGCAATAATAGAGCGGTTTCTCATCGCGATCCGTATGCTGAAAATTCATTAAATCGATTTGATTGCCGGCGACGCCGCGTGCGGTGATCGTGGAATGGCCGTCAAAGATCAGGCCTGCGCCGGCGGAGATACATTCTTCTATGCCCCGGTGAAAGGGTTTGAGATACTTATCCGACCAGGCCGCCCGCATGGATGCCGACGGTTCATACGCACTGCGGTAGATCGGACGGCCGAAGACGTCTCTGACCGGAATGCATTCGTCAATGTCCGCGGGATCGCGGTTGGCATCCAGCAGAATGCTGCAATACGGAAATATCAGCTGCCGGTTGCCGAGAATATCGCGGAAATCATAAAGCCACTGAGTATACCAGTCGACGTTTTTCAAAAGCGCGGTAAAATCGCCGGTCAGGTCTTCCAGCGAAATTTCCGGCGGAACGGCAACACCGCTATGCGCTACAACAACCAGAATGTCCGATCCCGTCATATCTTTAGCCTTTCCTGATGCTATGCCATTTTACGATGCCTGCCTGTCCAAATCGGCGCTCTGTTGCTGTCATTGGACTCTTCACCCTTCGGGTTCATACTCCCGGCAGCATACTGTGTCGTAATTACTTTTTATGTCCTTTCGCAGCGTAGCGAGAAATCTTATTTTCAATATATCCAATGCATTAAGAGTCCTCATCCCGACACATCGGGATTCGGAATGACAATTGCTGCAATTGTGACACAGTCTCCAGGGCAGGGTCCCATTCTTATTGTGTTTCCTTTCAAGATCGTACCTCCGGTCGAAGCAAAGCGGGAAATCCGTGTTTTGAGCTTTGTGAAGAGTTTTAAGATATCTACCGTTGGTCGATATGACAAGTTGGAATGGCGCCGCACGTGATATATTGTAGCGCTTTTCGCTGCCTTTGAAAATGTAAAATAAATTAAATAATATCAATGATATGAGTTTATTCATTGACAGGAATCGTGGTTCTTCTTATAGTTTGTTCCAATAAAGCTAAGGTATTGACCCAGATTCCATGAACAATCCATTCCGGTTTCGACAAACACATTTTTCAGGATGGCTTTCGCTTGCCGGTGTGATGCTGGCCTATGGTGGAATTTGCGGCAATGTTACGTACGCTTTCGGGGTATTTCTGCCGTCCATGAGTGAGACATTTGGGTGGAGCCGTTCGGCTTTGTCCGGTCCTTACACCCTTTATCTCATCATCGGCGGGATGCTCGGGCCGGTGGCCGGGTCAACCATTGCCAGGTTCGGCGCCAGGAAAAATATTGTTTGGGGAAACAGCATCGCGGTTCTGGGTTTGCTGGGGATGTCTCAAGTCAGTGAAATCTGGCAGGCTTACCTTTTTTTCGGCGTCATGGGGGGCCTTGCCCTGGCGTCCGCGGAATTTTTGTCTGTAACCACCGTAATTAATCACTGGTTCATCCGGAAAAGATCACTGGCTCTGGGGCTTGTGTTTGCTTCAGGTGGTGCGGGGGGATTTTTTCTGCCCCCGCTCATCAGTTTGCTGATGGGCGGCTTCGGCTGGCGCTGGACGTGGGTTGGCCTGGCCTTCTTCCATATGCTTCTGGCGGTTATTCTGGCCGGTCTGCTCATTCGGAATACACCGGAAGAAGAAGGACAATATCCGGACGGGCATGCGTCCCAAGAGCTGTTGGAACAGTCGCTCCTTTCGGCAGCAAGCCCTGTTTATCAGACAAAAGAAGATTGGAGTGTCCGTGACGCCCTGCGTGCGCCTGCGCTCTGGATTCTCCTGATTTTGTTTTCCGTGCTCTTGTTTGCCACCAATATGATGACGACCCACCAGGTTGCTTATCTGCAGGATTTGCAGTATTCGCCGATGGTGTCCGCCACGGCTCTGGGTTTGATGCTGGGGATGAGCATATTGGGCAGGATCCTGAGCGGTGTGCTGGGGATGCGGTTTAAAGGGCGGTATCTGGCGGCCGTCTTTATGGCCTGCCTGGGACTGGGGCTTGTGTCGTTGATGAACGCCGGGACCGTTATTTTTGTTTATCTCTACTCGATTTTAACCGGCATTGGATTCGGCGGGATGATTGTGCTTCTGCCCCAGACCATGGGCGCCTATTTCGGGCGCAAACATTTTTCCCGTATTGTCGGCTGGACCACCCCTGTCGTAACGCTGGCCAGCGCGGCAAGTCCGCTGCTTGCCGGATATTTTTATGATGCAACCGGCAGTTATTCTCTGCCTTTTGGAGTCACGGCGGCGCTGATTTTCGGCTGCGCCTTGCTGGCCATACTTATGCGTCCGCCCCTTGCGCCCGGGGCTTTCCGGTAATTATTTTATTTAATTCCGCTCACGCGGGACGAGCGTTAATTGCCGCGGCCTGCCGCGATATGAAAACGTTCGGTTCATGCTCCGACGGATTGCAGAAAGGCGGTTGATCCGCTCAATTTACATTTGTCTAATTTGGAAAATCAGTGTAGGGATGCCGGTATGAAAAACGATAATGGAATGATGGTTGCTGTTCAGGTCAGTCTCATCTGTAATGTTGTTCTTTTTGTCGTCAAGCTCGTCACCTTGCTGATCGTCAATTCTCTTGCCGTTGCCGCCGATCTGGGCATATCGGTTATCGCCCTGTGTGTGTCCGGCATTCTCTATTATGCGATAAAAATGTCGAATAAACCTGCCGACCTTCTGCATAATTACGGATACGGCAAAATTGAAAATGTGACGGAAGCGATTGAAGGCATCGTTTTAATCGGTCTGGCGCTGGCCATGTCCGTTCAGGCTGTTCTCAACCTTGTGAGGCCAGGCGAGGGCGTTCATTCCCCGGTGATCGGATTGTCCACCAGTATGCTTGGGGTGCTGATCAACTTCTGGGGATCCCGCTTCATTCTGAAGCTTGGCGAAAAGCACGCTTCGCCGGCCCTGAGGGCTGAAGGCATTCATTTCCGGCTGGAAGGGTTTATTTCTCTGGCAATTACAGGGGCTTTTGCCCTGGTGATGATTTTTGAGCATTACGGCTTCTCAATGTTGGCCAGATATGTCGATCCCTTTGCGACTCTGCTGGTGAGCGCGGTGATCACAGTGCCTTCTGTGCGTCTTCTCAAAGAGGCCTTTGTGAAGCTTCTGGACGCTTCAATCGGGGAGGAAAGTCAGATGGGTGTCATCAAGGCGCTCGCCTGCCACTATGACCGGTACTGTGATTTTAAAAATATTCGCACGAGATCGGCCGGCCGCAAACAGTTTGTGGACATTCACCTGATCATGCCGGAGCATCTTTCCGTTAAAAATGCCCATCATGTTGTTTCGGCGCTGAAGCGCGATATTGCCGCCGCCATCACGGAAAGTGAAGTCACGGTGCACATCGAGCCCTGCAAGAGAGATTGCGCTTACGTTAAAAACAACAAGCCATGTCCTTATTCTGCTCATTAACAGCGGTCACGCCTTGCCTGCCGGCTTTGCGGGGCAAGCTCGCGGCACATCCGCTGGTTTTGGCGATTTGAAGTTAATACCTGCCATTCTCCTCTCAGTTTATTATCATTGTACCAGACTGCTCAACTTGATAATTTATAAATAATTCCGTGGGTCAATGAGACCGGAACGTCTGTGGCAGTGAATACTGAAGCCTCCGGTGCGGTGTTTTCACCCTGCGGAACATATTATCGGCGGCAATTTACTTTGGATTACAACCGGATGGCAATTGACGGATTGGTCGTCAGAAGGAGCCGAACATGATTTGGGGCATCGCTGTCATTCTCCTGATATTGTGGTTGCTGGGATTTATCAGCGGCTATACGCTGGGCGGATTCATTCATGTCCTGCTGGTTATCGCCATTGCCGTGGTGGTGATCCGGCTGATTCAGGGGCGTAAAGTCATCTGACGATTCGGGCCTCACCTTAATGAAGGTTTGAAAAGTCGGCGGGCTCTCCATGCGCGAAGCGTTTGAATTCCGGCAGAAAAGTTTTGTCATAAACCATTTTATAATAAATATTTTCAAGGAGGAGTTGCTGTTATGAAAAGAACAAGTATCCTTATCCGTTGCCTGGCTGTTCTGATGATCGCCGCCTTCATAGCGTGCGCATCAACCCCCAAACAGGAAAGCGCAGGAGACTTCATTGATGATTCGGTCATCACGACCAAGATCAAATCTTTGCTGGCCAAGGATGACCTTCTCAAGTCATTCGAGGTCCGCGTCGAAACCCGGAAGGGCATCGTGCAGCTGAGCGGTTTTGTTTCTTCTCAACAGATTGCCGATAAAGCCGGCGAAATCGCGGGGAGTGTCGCCGGGGTTGCATCCGTAAAGAATGATCTGATTGTGAAATAAGGCAGATGCGATTAGTTGTACGGCGATTGCCGGCCCGCAGCATCGATGAACCTGTAAAGATGAATAACGGAAATGTTACTCCTTGCGGAAGACATTGCTGTTGTTCCTGGCAACTCCGGTAATGGGAAGAATGAAAAAGATTCTAGCTGTCATTTCTCTATGTCTCGCGGTAAGCGCAATGTCGGGTTGTGTTTTCGCTCCGCTTGTTCCAATCGCAGGCACAGCCTATGGAGGGTATGAAATATGGAAGGGCAGCAAGGTCATAAAATATTATGCTGCTGATTCCGATACGGTCTATCTGGCGATTCAACAATCGTGCAAGGAGATGAAGCTCGAAACAAGGATTCCCGACCCGGTGTCCCCCAAAGAATACTCTCTGGAAATCCTGGGCAATCATCCCGCAATGATCCAGGTCCTGCGAACTGAAAAAAATGTCTCTAAAGTTGTGATTGAAATAGGGGTTCGCGGGGATAAGCAATATGCCGAGTTTTTTTTCAAAACGATTGATGATCACATTGCCAGAATCGCCAGGAATGACCTGAAGCAGCAAAGCCCATGAAGAAAGGGACGGCAACCGCTGCCTGTTTCTTCCGGTTGCCATCGACTGCGATGATGAATTCATTGCTGCCGACTGAAATAGTTTTTAATGTTTTCCGCCGTACGGGTGATGAGCAGCCGGCGCGCTTCGGTGCTTGCCCAGGCAATGTGCGGGGTGATGTATAGGCTTTCCTTCCGGCGGACTTTCAGAAGCGGGCTGTCCGCCGCGATGGGTTCGGAAGCCAGCACATCCAGTGCGGCTCCGGCAATCCGGTTTTCATCAATGATCCGGGCGAGCGCCGCTTCATTCACAATACCGCCCCGTCCCATATTGATGAGATACGCCGTCGGTTTCATCAGTTTCAGCCGGGATTCATCCAGGAGATTCATTGTCCGGTCGTTTAACGGACAATGAATCGAAACCACATCGGCCGAGCCAAGCAGTTCATCGAGGGGCAGATGCGGATAACCCGCTGCCTCCAGATTTTTCCCCGATGTTGAAAAATAGGCAACGCGTGCTCCGAATGCTTCCGCCACCTGCGCCACGCGTTTGCCGATGGTTCCCATGCCGATGATGCCGAAGCGCTTGTCTTTCAGCTCCCGGAATGCGCGATCCAGATGAGTGAAGACGGGGCTTGCCGCGTACCCACCGGATTTTACATAGTCGTCATAGTAACGGCTGGCGTGGAGCAGATAGAAAAGCATGGCAAAAGTGCACTGCGTGACGGATTCGGTGGAATAGCCCGCGACATTTTTTACCGTAATTCCTTTTTTAACGGCATAGTCCAGATCGATATTATTCATGCCGGTGGCGGCGACACAGATCAGTTCGAGTTCCGGGCAGGCATCCATTATATCGCGGTCGATCACAACTTTATTGGTAATGACCGCGTTATGTCCGCTGATACGCTCGATGCGCGAATCGGGTTTGGTCAGTTCATAGCCTGTGTAATCTCCCAGCGTTGAAATTTCCGCCAGATTATCCACATTTCCCACGGTTACGGTGTCCAGAAACACTATTTTAACGGGTCGGTTCATGATGGTTGTCGGCTCCATTATTTTTTAAAATACATGTACCATGGATAACGGGTAAATTCCGTAAAGCCCATGCGCCGGTAAACCGGTGCGCCGAATTTGCTGGCCTGGAGAGCAACAAACGGCGCGCCCCGTTGCAATGCATCGTTGACTATAGCACTGACGCATGCGCAGGCCAGGCCTTTGCCCCGGGCGCCGGGGACGGTTCCCACCCAGTAAATGCCCGCTATGGCGTGGGAGTAAATGAGCATGGCGGCTGAAACCGGTTGATCTTTGTCATAGGCAACAACGATGTCGTGAAAAGGCTTGAGCAGTCTTTCGGGAGACGCAAATATTTTAGCGCCTGTTTCCGGCGGCAGACCAAGGCTTTGGAAGCTTTGTATGGTGACGGAAGAAAAATCGACAACGCCTGATTCTTCCGTGACATGCCGGATTTCAATTTCTTCCGGCAGCCTTTTATCGGGAAACGGTTTATCGATCATCATGCCCGGCGCATCGGCTATCAGGTAGAAATTTTCCTGTTTTAAAATGCTTTCCAGCTCCGCATCCGCATGCTTGCGGATATGAATGCTAAAACCCGATTTTCTCTCCGCATAAAAAGATTTGATCCGGTTGAACAAGTCCGAGCCGGATCGGCCCTGCCGGTTGTTCAGGCAAATTGCAAAATTTGTCGCCGGAGACCAGTCGGCGCCGCAGGTCAGCAGCAGATCATGCTGTTCGAAAATCTCACCGGTACTATTCCACCGCGCCATTTCCCGGACAGATTCCGCCAGATTCTGATCGGCAAGTTGCAGGATATCTTGCTTGTTCATCAGCAGGTCCTCTGAGAGGTTGTCTTATTTGTTTTCGGCAATGAATTTGACCGGTTTTACCATCTGCACTTTGAGGACTTTCAAGAACTTCTTCTTCACGGATGGAATCTTCGTCATCAGCATCATGAAGGCGTTCATGCGCCTTGCTTTGTAGTTTTTCTGCGGAAAATCATAGAGCCCGTGTGTTTTGTAGTAGCGGTGATCGGCCTGAAATACAAAGCGCAGCATGCCGTAAACCTCGTCGCGGAAAATTTTCCGGCCGCCGACGCCCAGAAACGTCATGGGCGGCGCGTAATGCTGCGCGGCGGGGCGGACCAGGGAGACTGCAAGCTCCGTCAGCAGCGCGTCAATCTCGCCCGAATCCCCGGATTCGTCCGTGATGATGGAGGCCAGATTGGCTTCCTGAAATTCCCCGTAGGTGTTGAGAATCTGGCGCAGATTGGGAATCTGTCCCAGAGGCCCGGAAATCAGAAAAGCGATCTGCTTGCCTGTGAGCGTCGGCATATGCGTGTTGAAAAATGAACGGTCGAAGTAGGTCTTCCAGCGCGAGGAGAGATAACGGTCGAAGATCGCGCCCGCGAATACGACCATATCCGCCTTTTTTACTTTTTCGTTGTAGAAATCTTTATAGCCGTCCTTGCCGTCGTACTCGCAGACATTGTCCAGACCGCATTTGCAGCATCCCAGGCAGCCGCCTTTGATATCGATGTCCATGAGGTTGACCACCTCGACGGGGCTGCGGAAATTCGCGGCAAGCGCCTCAACCATCGCGTCGATGTTGCCGGATGGTTTCCGGCCGTCTTTCATGATGAGAATCTTTTTCCCCGTGGCGTCCGCGAGGCCCTTTGCCGGCCCCGGTTTGTAAACGAATTTTTGCGCCGCAAGCGGCGGATAGACCCGGGCTGCGGGAGCAAGGCGGGAAACGGCATCAAGGAAAAGTCCCATGAACCCGAGCCAGCGGGTGCGCTCCGCCCTTTTCATCAGGTCGTACATGGCGGGCGAATACGCGCCCAGATATTTCATGCCCAGATCGTCGCAGATCGAATGAATGTAGTTGTGCGCCGTATGATCGAAGAAGTGAACCGATGTGGAAAGAGATGCCGTGTATTTGCCGGCAAAGGCCGCCTCCTGTTTCTTTTCAAAGATCAGTTCAATGAACCGCTTGTATTGCGAACACACCAGCAGAAAATACAGGGGAAAGGACCATAAGACCGCGTCGGCTTTTTTTACGGCTTCGAGGATGTCACCCAACGCCTTTTCGTCTTTTTCGAGTTTGCCGATGGTTTGCGCGACATGAAATATTTCAAAAGCATGATCGGGAAATTTCCGGGCGGCAAAGCGGACATACTGGAGTGTGACACTGAGTTCGCCTTTGGGGCTGCCGTTTAAGACGACAATTTTCATGGGGTGACATTCCTTTCTTCCTGATGCCGCGGCATTTTACGGCGGATGACCGCGCCGCCTCGCCGCCATGTCCGGTAAGATTCTTTTCAGGAATTATTTTTGTAAAAACAAAAACGGTTCCGCCCTGTATTTTTTGCTTCATACATGGCTTTATCCGCTTTGTTAATCAGGCTGTCAATGTTGTCGCCATGGTCCGGATACATGGCAATGCCCAGACTTGCCGTCACGTAGGCATCAATGGCATCCAGATGAAAAGGCTGATAAAAAGAAGACACGATTTTTTCGGCGACCTGACGGGCTTCATCAAAATTGTTTAAAGACGAAAGGGCGACGGAGAACTCATCGCCGCCCTGGCGGGCAACCGTGTCCGTGTCCCTCACTTTGTCCGCCAGTCTGTCGGCGACTTCTTTTAACAGCAGATCGCCCGCAGCGTGACCCCACCGGTCATTGACATCCTTGAAATAATCCAGATCGAGAACCATGATCGCGACCATTTTCTGGCTGCGCTTGGCTCTTTTGATGGCCATGTTCAGGCGGTCGGTAAAAAGGATCCGGTTGGCAAGATTGGTTAAGGAATCATGGAAGGCCTGCCGGCGGATGCCTTCCTCCGCTTTGCGCCTTGCGGTAATATCGCTCATGATGCCCCGGAATCCCTTGGGCTTGCCGGCGGCGTTGCGGGCAAGGCTGACGGACAATTCCACCTGCCTGACCTCTCCGCTCTTGTGGATGATATCCCATTCCATTTTGTTGAGAGGTTTTCCCGTTTTATAAACCTGTGAGAAGGCCCGAAAGGCGATATCGGAATTCTTTTTATCCACATATCGTTTGTAAGGGATTCCCAGCATTTCCTCCTGCCGGTATCCGAACAATTGCAGGAAGGCTTCGTTGAACAGCAGAAGATTGCCTCTCAAATCGACTTCATAGTAAGCGTCGGTAATGGAATCAATGATGGTTTGCGAGCGTTCTTCACTTTGTTTTAAGGCGTCTTCAGCGCGTTTCTGAAGGGAAATGTCCATCTGGCAGCCCAGAGTGGCCTTCTGATATTTATATTCAATAGAGGTAACGGTTCCCATGTACCATAAAATATCGCCTTTTTTAGTGACAACGCGATACTCATAAGGAAAAACAGTTTCTCCGCGCATCATTGCCAGGGCGCAAACCTTTACATGTTCCCGGTCGTCCGGATGAACCATAAACAGGGAATCGGCGCCGGTAATGTCATCCGCCGTATATCCCGTATTGTCGAGAAACCGCTGATTGGACCAGCAAAAGCGTTTGTTCTGAACAATAAAAATGCCGATGGGTGATTTCTCCGCCAGGGTGGCGTACAGCTGTTCCGCCAGCTTCCATTCCATGATATTTTTGGAAATGATGGAAGCAGCAATGATTTTTCCGTCGTTCGAAGATTCCTTCACCGGACTGAATGTGCGCAGGAACTCTCCTCCGTCTCTTTGACTCACATAACGGCGCTGAAATGATTGGCCCGATTTAAAGATATCCGCCACGTTGGAGGCAAAAACGTTTGTTTCTTCGGGCGAATGCAACTCGCCGTAGTTTTTGCCGATCAGTTCATCCGGTTGTAAACCGATCCTTGAGCAGTGTTTGGGGTTCACGTAAAGATAGCGGCACTCTTTGTCCACCATATAAATGGAATCACTTGTGGCTTCAACCAGGTTCCGGTAAATATCATCCATTTGCCGGAACGCTTTTGTTTTCAGGGGAGCTTTTTTTACGACTTTTGATATAGTTTTTTTCATATGAACAAAACCTGATGTCGTTTTCGATCTCATATCACAGCGAAAAATGAGCAAAATTATTTTTTGCCTGTTTTCTTGGTTTGAAAAGCATGATAATTAGCGAAGGAGTATATGAAGATGATCGCCCTGTGTCAAGATAATTTGAGCCAAATCCGGCGAGAAACTAATTGACATCAATGGCGGTTTTATCTATAGTCGGATATCGGAGTGAAGTAGAGCATGGACATAAAGATCAACACTAAACACTGAAGGCGGGGGAGAAAAGATGAAAATATTAGTCGCATATGCAGGTGAACTAGACGTTGATAAATCAGCCCTTGAAGTTGCCAAGAAGCAAGCCAAGGCATTTAATGCTACTCTTTATATTGCCAGTTCCATGGAACGGGTAACGGAAAAAGAACGCACGGAATTGGATAAGGTGGAAAAACGCCTGGCCCTTGTCAAACAGACAATGGAGGCCGAAGGCATCGCCTGCGAAACGCATATTCTGGTGCGCGGTTTAACGCCCGGAGAAGATATTGTCGAATTTGCAAAAGACAGGCAAATGGACGAAATCGTCATCGGCATCGAGAAAAAATCCAAGGTCGGTAAGCTGTTTTTCGGGTCCAATGCCCAGTATATTATTCTGGAATCAAGCTGCCCGGTGCTTTGCGTTAAATAAAACCGGCGCCATAATCCGATTCGTTCAGGATGGTCAGGACTGTTTCGGGCATGAATGATAAAAAATAAAGGCCGGCGCTCTTTCTGAAGAGCGCCGGCCTTTTGTTGTGTTTATTGCTTTACCGGGTGGTTATTTTTTCCTTTTGGCCATTTCTTCGGCTCTCAATTCCTTACGCAGAATTTTGCCGACCGTGGATTTCGGCAGTTCCTTGCGGAATTCAATTTCCGACGGCAGCTTGTAGGTGGCCAGCTTTGTCTTGCCGTATTCAATCAGTTCTTCGGCAGTTGCCGTTTCACCTTCTTTCAGGACAACAAACAACTTGATGTTTTCGCCTCTCTTCGCGTCGGGGATGCCGATAGAACAGGCTTCCAGAACTTTGGGATGTTCGTAGTAAGCTTCATCCACATCTCTGGGATAAACATTGAATCCACCGGTGATGATCATATCCTTCTTACGATCGACGATATAGAAGTATCCGTCCTGATCCATCGTGGCGATGTCGCCTGTGTAGCACCAGCCGTCACGCAAGAGACTGGCCGTTTCCTGAGGCTGATTGAGATAGCCCTTGGTCACCTGCGGGCCGCGGATAATCAGTTCGCCCGGTTCGCCGATGGGCATGTCGACTTCGCCTTTGTCCAGATCGACAATCCGGCATTCCGTGTCCGAAATGGGCAGGCCGATCGAGCCGATTTTCCGGACGCCTTCAAACGGGTTGGTATGGGTTACGGGCGTGGTTTCCGTCATGCCGAAGCCTTCCACAATGACCGATCCCGCCGCTTTTTCGAAATCATGAATGACTTCCACCGGGAGGGGAGCGCTGCCGGAGAAGAAACCTTTAAAGCATTTTACATCCGTCTTTTTCATATCCGGATGATTCAACATGCCGATAAACATAGTGGGAACCAGCGCGCCGAAGTTTGGTTTGAATTTGCTGATGGCTTCCAGCAGCTGCGGCGGCTGCGGTTTGGGAATCAAAACATCTCCCCATGCCTGATAAATGGAAAAATTCATCGCGCAGGACATGCCGAAAACGTGGAAGAAGGGCAGGGCGCCCAGGTTGATGTTATAAGTGCCGATGAACTTCGGGAACCAGGCGCTGATCTGCTGCACCTGTTTGCTGATGTTGCCGTGGGTCAGGATAACCCCCTTGGAAACACCGGTGGTGCCGCCGGTATACTGATACATGGCGGTGTCAGCGAAAGATAATTTCGCCTTGGGGGGATTGGGTTGTGAGCTCGCGATACAATCCTTCCATTTAAATACGTCGTTCGCCTGTTTCATGGGCGCCGCCGGCAATAAACCCTTCTTTTTGCCGACCAACGGGAATAAAAGATTGACCGGAAACGGCAGATAGTCGCCAATCGACGTAACAATAATTTGCTTAACTTTTGTTTTGGGTCTTAAGTCGATCATCCGGTTTGCCAGAAGATCGATGGTGATCAGGACTTTTGATCCGGAATCGTTGAGCTGATGTTCAAGCTCGCGGTCGGAATAGGTCGGGTTATTTAAAACAACGATAGCGCCCAGTCTGTGGGTGGCGTAATAGGCTACTACGCAGGGAATCATGTTGGGCAGAATAATGGCGACGGCGTCGCCTTTTTTAATGCCGATGCCGGCAAGGTAGGTAGCGAAACGGTCTACCATATCTTTGAGAGCTTTATAGTTCATGGTGTAGCCCTGAAAGTTCAGAGCCATGCGGTCCGGATATTTGGCCGCCGATCGATCCAGAATATCGGGCATGCAAATTTCTTCGTACTGAATTTTTTCAGGAACACCTTTGTCGTAAGACTTCAACCATGGTTTTGACGCATAAGATACTTCTCCAGCCATATTAACTTCCCTCCTAAGTTTGGTGTTAAGACGATGTGAATGAAGCAAACTATATCGCGCTGTCCTAATTGTGATTAATTTTCTACGATTATTCCTCCTATAATTTTTGATTTTTTGACTAAAAAAATAATAAAAAAAGAACCACTGACTGATAACCCTGAGCCTTTTAGCAATTTTTTGAAGCAAAAGCCATAAAATATTCCTTTTTCAGGCGGAAAGTTTTCATATCGGCACTATTTCGACTATTTAGCTTTATTAATTTTTATCGGAGGCGCAGCAAGCGTATCTCACACCGGGACTGCCGTGATTTGCGGGGAATGATCGCAAACCGCTTGACATAAATATTTTTCTGAGGATATTTTAAATTAAAGGAGGCCCTTATGAAAAAGAAATCAAGAGATTTGGAAAAGACCTATCCCGTCGCTGAATTTGCCGCCAAACTTCGCCGTCTGGCCGATGCGCTGGAAAACGGTAAACGCTTCGCCATCAGCATTTCCGGAGAGAGAATATCAGTTCCGTCTTCGGCCATATTTAACGTGGAGCATGAACGCGAAGGGAGAAAAGAAGAAATCGAGTTTCAGGTAAAATGGATCAACAAAAAATAAAGATGAAATCAGCGACGATTCCCGTCACCCCTGCACGATGAGCACTTTTGATATTCACATTCATACCCGCAGGTATTCCGGCTGTTCTTTTATTGATTATGAAGAGATCATAGAGCAGGCCGCGGCGGCGCGCCTCGACGGCATTGCCGTTACTGAGCACGGCATGCGCTGGCCGGATGAAGAATTCGGCGGATTGCGGAAAATAGCAGCCGGTCGCGGCATTGTTTTGATCAACGGACAGGAAATCAATACCTTCAATTCCGCCAATCGTTCCGAGGGTGAATTTCTGGTCTTTGGCATCAATCGCAGTCTGACCGAGAAATGTTCCGCCGCTGAACTGGTTCAAACGGTCCATGGGGAAGGCGGCATTGTCATTGCCGCGCACCCTTATAAATTATCCCGCGGCGGCAGGTCCCATTACTACGGGGCGGGTGATATGGTCTATAAACTGCGGCTTGACGCAATTGAGCTGTGCCATCCTGACCATAGCGAACAGGCCATGAAAAAGGTCCGGCAGGCGATGGATGAATTGAAGATTCCCGGCACCGGCGGCAGCGACGCCCATAAAATACTGAACATCGGTTCCCACGTGACCGTCTTTGAAAATCAAATTCTCAACGAAGAAGATTTCATCCGTGAAATCCGCGCAGGCAGGCTCCGGGCGGAGAAAAGGGATAAATAGGTTCAGGGGTTCAGAGGTTCAATGGCTCAGCGGTTCATACCCTGAATGGCACTCGTACCTCTGCGGGGCACAAGTGGTTCAATGGCGTAAAGCATGGGGAGATAAAATGAGGAGAGGCAGCGCCGGACGGCGCTGCCTCTCCTGTTTTAAAAATTATTCGCCGATAAAGTTTGGTTCGCGTTTTTCCAGGAAGGCAGTGATTCCCTCCATGGCGTCTTTGCTGGCGGCCAGTTTATTCGACCATTCAATATCCAGCTTCAATCCTGCGTCAAAACCCTTATCCAGTCCCACGTTCATGCCGTCGAGGACCGCGGCCACGGCAAGCGGCGGCCGTTTGGCCAGCGCTGTGGCCAGCGCTGTCGCTTCATTGATTAAATCCGCCGCCGGGACGACTTTATCCACCAGACCGATGGCCAGCGCTTCCGCAGGGGAAAGCCTCTTGCTGAAGAGGATGATGTCGAGCGCTTTGGATTTTCCCAGAAGCCTCGGCAGTCTCTGAATGCCGCCCCATCCGGGGGTAATGCCCAGGTTGACTTCCGGCAGTCCGATGAACGCCTTGGGGTTGTCCGTCATGATGCGGAAGTGGCAGGCAATAGCCGTCTCACAGCCGCCGCCCAGCGCGTGACCGTTGATGGCCGCGATATAGGGTTTGGTGGAACGCGAGATGGCATTCATGATTTCGTTGCCGTTGGGACCCTTCGTGATGTTCGCGATGTCGGAGACATCCATGCCGGCGGAAAAACCCTTTTCACCGGCGCCCGTGATAATGACGGCACGGGTGTCCTTGCTTTTTTCGATCGCGGTTACGGCGTCGAAAAATTCTTCACGAATCCCCAGGTTCACCGAATTCATTGGTGGACGATTGAGCGTGATGGTTGTTACAAAGTCTTTGGTTGATACGATAATGTTCTTGTATTCCATAAATATTCTCCTTTCAGATTTTTTATTCTTCAGCCTTCTGTCTTCGGCCTTCAGCCTTTATAATTTCTGATGCGCCAGCCGGACACCCGGAAACGGAACTTCAAAATAAGGAACGTTGGTCCCGCCCAGAGAGCCGATAAAAGCGGTCCGCCGGTCCGGCCCTCCGAAACAGATATTGGCCGGACGATTGATTACAAGGCCATCCGGGTCCTCTACAAAGATTTCCAGCCTGCCCCGTGCATCGATGAACCCGAGGGCATTGGCTATGGGGAAGGTGACCCAGAGGTTGCCCGCTTCATCAAAGGCGATCCCGTCGGGAAAGCCGAGTTTGCCCAGGGACGACGGCCCGTAAACTTCCGCCTTCTCCAGACTGTTTTCCGGGTTGATGCGATAACGCAATACTCGGCGCTGCATGGTTTCGGCCACATAGACAAATTTTTCTTCCGCATCCAGCGCCACGCCATTGGCGAAATAAATGCCGTTTGCGACGATCCGGGGCGGCAGGCCTTCCGCGATGACAACCAGGCATCCGTCCGGGACGGGCGACTGAAGCGAGGCGTCGATATCGGGATTGTCCGTAGAGTTGGATACCCATAGTCTTCCGGAAAAATCAAGGAAGGGAAAGTTGGGCGTGTACATTCTTTTGCCTTCAGCCTCGGTCATTAAAACCGTGTGAGAGCCGGAAGGCGATACCGATTGAACTTCGCCGTTGCCGATATTGGCGACGATGCAGTTGCCTTTCTGATCAAGGCAAATGCCGTTGGGTATGCCGCCCAGGCGGCCGAAAAAGGTGGTGCGGCCGTCCGCTGCAATGCGCGCGCAGCGTCCCAGCCCGTCCGCCGTAAGGACGCTTCCGTCATCCTGTGCCATCACGCCTTCGGGCCGCCGCAGTCCCTGTCCGATGGTTTTGACCTGTCGAATATCGATTTTCATAGGGTCCTCCCGTTATTCACTTTGCCGTCTCGCAGGGACGATTTTATTTTTACTGAAAGCGACGCAGTACAGGGGGACGCCATGATGCGCTGCTTCCAGGCATTTGTTGCAATAAACGCAACGCGGTTTGCGTTCCGGATCTTCGCCCCAGGCTCGAATCAACCCGGGCTCTGAAATCAGCGGACGGCAGAGCGAAATGAAATCGGCTTCCTGATGACGAATCATCTCTTCCATCATGGCGACGGTCTTCAGGCCGCCTACGGCCATGACCGGGACGGTAACCCGTTTTTTAATTTCCCGCGCTTCTTTGCGGAAGTAGCCTTCCCTTGCCGGTTTGTTGATTTTGGTCCTGTATTCCGTGCCTTCGTATTTTTCACCCCGCACGCCGGAGCTGATTTCCATGGCGTCATAACCGGTTTCGGCCAGAATTTCCGCCGCCTGTATTCCTTCGGCAAATGTGAGCCCCCCGGCAAATCCGTCTTCCACTCCCAGCTTGATCAACACGGGATAGTCTTCTCCCACGTTGCGGCGGACTTCCCGGTAAACTTCCCGATGCAGACGCAGACGGTTGGCAAGCGAGCCGCCCCAGTCATCTGTTCTTCTGTTGGTAAAAGGAGAAAGGAACTGGCTGAATAGATACCCGTGCGCTCCGTGAATCTGCACGGCGTCAAATCCGGCGTCCTTTGCCCGGCGGGCGGCCCGGCCGAAAGCATCAATGATTTCCCTGATTTCATTTTCTGTTATTTCCCGATAGTTGCCCTTGCAGTAAGGATCATCGGGAATTATGGATGGAGCAAGGGGCAGCTCGTGTCTGGTCTTGACAAAGCGCGCTTCCCGGCCGCCATGATAGAGCTGCACGGCAATCTTCGCGCCGTGTTCATGCGCGGCTTTCGTGAGATTTTGCATTCCGGGAATAAATTCATCGTCCGCCAGGGAATTCATGAAAGCAGATACCTGGCCTGACGGGTGAACATACGTAATGGCATGAACAATGAGGCCGACGCCGCCTGCCGCCAGATCGGAAATCAGCTTAAGCTGGCCTGCCGAGACATGGCCCGATGTTTCGGCCATGCCGTCATAGGTGGCCGACCGCACAAACCGGTTGCGTAAAGGTATTTTTTTGATCTGTAACGGTTCAAACAGGATGTTCACGATGACTCCTTTGCAGCCTCTGTTCTTGGCTGATATCACAGGGGATAGAGGAAAACCGCAGATAGATCCATGGTGCGCTTAATGTTAGTGACGTTTGTATAGCAGGACAATAGGCCCTGTCAAGCGTATTTATGAATTGTATTGACACGGGCGTTGCTTCTTTCTATACTTCAAAAATTAAGTGTTTAAAAAAAACGTAAATAATGGGATTTGATATGCTGAACCGTTTAGTAAGTGCAGTTATTCTTATTTTTATTGCTTTGACGTCCATTCCGCTTTTTTTTATCGCCCTTGTTTTGCGCCTGGTGACTTATCCCTTTGACCGGCGTCTGCGGCTTTTGCATTTGTTTACCTGCTTCTGGGCGTCGATTTACACCTGGATGATACCTGCCTGGCGGATTCGCATCGAGGGGCGCGAGCATGTCCGGAAAGACGCGGCGTATGTGGTTGTTTCCAATCATCAGTCGCAGTTGGATATCTTGGTCGCGTTCCGGCTTTTCTTTCATTATAAGTGGGTGTCCAAAATTGAGATATTCCGTGTGCCGCTGATCGGCTGGAACATGAGGCTCAATCGTTACATTAAACTGAAACGCGGCGATAAGGAAAGTGTCGCGCAGATGTTGCAGAAATGTGAAATGCATCTGGAAGAGGGAAGCTCCATTTTCATGTTTCCGGAAGGAACGCGCTCTCCCGACGGCGAAGTCAAGGCTTTCAAGCTGGGCGCCTTTCAGCTGGCGTTGAAGGAAAAAGTGCCCATTCTTCCTGTGGTGATCAGCGGAACCAACAAGGCTCTTCCCAAATACAGCATGAACTTTACCGGCATCCAGAAAATGTATATCAAAATATTTGAAGAGATTCCTTATTCGGCTTTTGAAAATTTATCGCCGGAGGAGACGGCGCAAATGGTGCGTCAATTCATCATCGATAAACTAAGAGTGATGAATGAATATACCTTGGGCAAATCAACTTAAATTTTCAGCAACGCCGCGCCGATTTTTTCCTGACGGATTTGCAGACGTCTTTTTTGCAGTGTTCCCAGCGATTCCATATCCCTCTGAAGATCAGTGTATTGGTCCGGCACGGGAATTTTCCAGCGTTCGGACAGTAGACCGATATCGGTGCGAAATTCCGCGGCGAGACGAGCGAAAGTAATTCCCAGAGAAAGAGGGGATTCGCAGCCCTGATCAAGCCTGCCGGCAGCTTCATAGGCGATGGCTTGCAGCGTTTGCCAAAAGGCGCTGAGGGCGCCTAAGTCACCTGACAGGGCACGGTCTGCGGACGTGGAATTTTCCCGGATGGAGGCTGTCAGCAGGTCCAGTTGTGCGGCCATGCCTCCCAGAACAGTTCCCATCATCACCGCATCTTCTATTTCGCCCAGGGGGACGACGATGTCCTGCCAGGCGCTTCCTTTCTTTCCCAGAATGGATTTCTGTCCGATAAGGCAATGGTCCAGTTGAATGCCGCCGTGGGGCGATGGTTTTAAAAAATTCAGGGGCATCGGCGGCGCTACGGTAAGGCCCTGCATATCGCGCGGCACGATGAACGCCGTAAAACTTTTCAGCGGAGCGGTGTCATCGGTCACGGCCACAACAATATACACATCCGCAATGGGGCCATTGGTCAGATAGGTTTTTTCACCGTCTAGCACATAACCGGTTTTAATTTTTTTAGCCTGCGTGGTCAGTGTTTTAGGAGAAGCGCCGCGGCCCGGTTCGGAGACGGCAAAAGAAAAAACGACCTTTCCTTCGGCTGCCGCGCCCAGGTATTGCCGCCGCTGCTGTGGTGTGCCGAACGAACCGACAACATAATGAGCGATGATCTGCTGGAAGAGCCAGGATAAGCCAAGCCCGAGATTACAGCCGCTTCGGACAAAAGCTTCTCCCGCTTTCAAAAGGTCAAGATACCCGCCGCCCGTTCCGCCGTATTTTTTTGCGATCCCGATTTTAAAAAGTCCGGCCTCACCCATTTTTTGCCAGATATCCCGGGGGAATTCCGTGCCGGCTTGTAAGTCCGGACGTGTGGCAATATGCGAGGCTGCAAAAGCCGCAGCCTGTTGGTATGTTATGATCTGGTATTCATCCGGTTGATGCATAATTTTTCCTTGTTACACCTAATACTAAATGTTTTTAAATTTTAATAGAAATAAGGTTTACTATTCGAAAGGTTCAACGAAAAAATCACCCGGAGCGCAGCGATCGGCTGTATTGACAGGTTGGTCCTGTTGTATTCAGTCCATACTGCTAGCAACCATCGTGTATTCTAATTCGAATTAACCGATCAGCCTTAAATTCATAATGAGCATCGTAATACAATAAAACCCTGTTATCCTCATCCATCGATGTGTTATATTCGAGAATCAGGGAGCTATCAGTCGTCTTTTGATTGTGTGGCGTACCAAGAATTGAAATTAACTCGGTTCTTTTCATTCCAAGCTTAATCCCATGGTCAACAGACATCGTATCAGGTAGCTTTTGCGATATGGCGGGTTTTGCAGTAGCAGCAGCTTGAGGGATGTTATCCCCAGAAAATATTTCCACGTCTTCGATAAGTTTGTCTGCACCTATTTCAATATGAAAAGTATATGAATGAGATTTATTTGTGTAATATCGTCCGCCACCATGCCCTTCATTTTTTATAAAGAACCCTTCGCCATACTTTTCAACTACATCTGAATCAAGACTTGAACCAACGCGTATATTTCCTATTTGTTGAACAATGGGTTGTTTTGGATTTTGGCTCTTTAACTCCTCTGCAAGGGCAACCCCATGCAGTAAGGCTGCAATAACTGCCGTAGTAGCAACAAGGGTTAAAAGATTTATCTTTTCTCTGAGGCAATAAGGCATTCAAATATCTCCTCTTGCTGGACTAACAAAAAGTTAAGCCGGACACGCAGCGGATCGGCTTGAGCGCCCTTGTTGTGTTTTTATTTTTGTTTTGCAAACTCTAACAATTTGGAGATTTTACTATGTGCAAGGTCTTTTTTCTCTTTTTCAATACCGCCTTCATAATCAAGCAGTGGAAAGTCTGCCTCTTTGTTATACCCCTCTGGATAGAGATATTCTTCCCATGCTTTGTTGAAGCCATGCCGTTTTCTTCTGGGAATCACTTGTTTGAAATCGTCTATAGCGTGCCTGTGCTTATTGAGAGCTTTAGTTAAAATATCATAGGTGGTTTCGTGAATAGAGCTATCGGGTTTGATGTCAGAAACCAGAAAAGCGAGTTCATCATCAAAGGAAGCGCGGAAAATGATGGAAGCATCATTGAAGATTTTAGCACGATGAATATGCAAAGGTATCCAAGTTGCCGGGATGAGTGCAATCAAAGCCACACAAATTGTAATGATTTGGAAATCGCTCAACTGTTCCTCCTCCTAGTTATATTTAACGTCAGTAACGATAATCATTAGCTATTGGTTGTTTCATTCTCACACAACATTTAATATACTTGGCAAGTTTTTTCCGATTTTTCGTTATCTTTATACTCTCTTTAAAAAGGAATCGAAAGTAAAAATATGTTTAAAATCAGAGGAAATGAAATTTAGGCGCCGGGCATTTCACGGTAATAAAGACCAAAAGCCTGCCGGGTAATTTATGGCTCTGGATGCCGGCTTTCGAGAGTATATCGCAATTCATTTTCATGTCATAACCTTTCAGGTCACGCGTTTCGAAGCAAAGCGAGAAATCTTGTTTTTAATAAATTCAAAACATTAAGATTCCTCATCCCGACACATCGGGATTCGGAATGACAATTGTTACCATTGCCACACAAATTGTAATGGGAGGTGTAAGGGGTAAGTAGTTTTATTTTACTCTCACCCAAAACCTTACAGAACCAGCTCCTCAATAAAGGCGATGAGCTGGTTGACGTTCCGGCAGGAACGGACTTCGTGGCAGTGATGCGTGTAGGCCCTGATCTCACTGTCTCCCGTGCCCCAGAGGTTTTCCGGTTCGGGATTGAGCCAGATCACCCGGCGGCAGCGGTCCCGCATTTCTCCCAGAATGGCGTCTTCCGCGTTCATGTAATTGGAACGGGCGTCGCCGACGATGATGAGGGTTGTCTTTTTGGTCAGAAGATCCATGTAGTCTCTTTTGAAGTGGCGCAGCGTTTCGCCATAGTCCGTCGGCGCTTCATAATGAACGTCAGCCTCTTCCATGACGATGCGGATGGCCTCGGAGATGTCGTGCTCTTCAAAGATGGGCGTCACATCCGTCAACTGGTCGATAAAAACAAAACTGTTCACTTTGTCAAAACAGTCCTGAAGGGAAAAAAGGAGATTGAGCATGAAGCGCGCCGCCGCCCAGACGGAGCCGGAAACGTCGCACAGCGTAACAATCCGGCTTTTGCGCAGGCTTTTCCGGCGGTATTTGATGTCAATGGGAACGCCGTTATATTTGGCCGACGCCCGGAGTGTTTTTTTAACATCCAGGTTTCCCCTGTCCCGCACGGCAAAGCGGCGGCTGACCACGTTCTTCAACTTACGCACCAGCTTGTCAACGGCCTCCCGCATCTCTTCCACTTCCTCATGGGTAAAAGACGAAAAGGATTTTTCTCCCAGATCCTTCATCCGCTGCTCATAGGTTTTGACTTTGCGGGTGCTTTGATCGCCGGGGCGCGGTTCATACATTAAGATGGATCGCGCTGCATCCAGCCGTTCGTCGAAATGAGCCTGAAGATTCTGGAGGGTTTGCGGACTGACTTTAAAATAGTTTTCAGCAATGAGCTCGGAGGCCGCTTTTGAGGCGGCGGTAATTTGCATCAATACATTAAAGCGGCTGGCCAGCGGCCCGAAGTTAAACCGGGTTGGCGACGGCTGATCTTCCTGCTCCGTCTGAATCCGGCGCATTTCCGCCAGAAGCTGCAGGGGATTGCCGGCCATAAAGTCCAGCACGGCATCGTAAACCGGATTATCATGGGGCTTTTGCTTCAGCAGCTCCGCCGCTTTCCTGATCTGGTCGGTCCATTTGGCGGCTTGATCCATGTCGCCCATGTCCACGCGCATTTCATGAAAGAAGAGATGGTAGAGGCGGTTAAAATGCTGCAAATCTCTCAGGCTCTTGGCGTAATTGGCGCGGAGGAGCGACTGGAATTGCATCTCGTCGGTCGGGTCGATCAACTGCAGCTGCTTGAGGCTGTCGAGAACCTCCGACGTGGAGATGCGCAGTCCCGCTGCCCGGCAGCAGGATACAAATTGCTGAATCAGTTTGACCATAGATCACCTGTCAAGTGACAACCCGATTCATGTTCTTACGCACTTTTTCCAGATCGATCTGATATTTGCAAATGACGTTGAGTGTTTCGGAGACGACTTCCGGCGTCAGTTCGGAAATCTGCAGCGCCAGAAGCGATTGCGCCCAGTCGAGTGTTTCTGAAATGCTGGGGCTTTTTTTCAGATCAAGTGTGCGGATTTTGCGGATGGCATCCACCAGAACGGCGCAGAGTTTTTCCTCGATCTCCGGAATTTTCAGGCGGACAATGGCGATCTCCGTGTCGCGCGCCGGATAATCAATATAGAGATGAACGCAGCGGCGTTTGAGCGCGTCGCTCATATCCCGGTAGTTGTTGGAGGTGAGCAGGACAAAAGGAATCTTGATGGCCTTGCGTGTTCCTAACTCGGGGATGGAAACCTGAAAATCGGAAAGCAGTTCCAGAAGGAAAGCTTCAAATTCCGGATCGGATTTATCCACCTCGTCAAGGAGCAGTACGACGGGTTTTTCCGAGCTGATGGCCTGCAAAAGCGGACGCGGCTGGATGAAACGGTCGGAAAAGAAGGCGTCTTCCTGGGCGGCAATCTGGTCCACCGCCTGAGCCAGTGTTGCCGTGGAGCCGATGATGTCGTTGATTCTATCTTTTACCATCTGGGTGTAGAGCAGCTGCTTGGCATATTCCCACTCATAAAGGGCCTTGGCTTCGTCCAGGCCTTCGTAGCATTGGAGACGGATCAATTCGCGATCCAGGCTGCGGGCGACTGCTTTGGCCAGTTCCGTCTTGCCGACGCCTGCCGGTCCTTCAATCAAAACGGGTTTCTGCGTTGCCTGGGCCAGAAAAACAACGGTGGCTATTTCTCTGGACGGGATGTAGCCCGCCTGTTCCAGCCTCTCCTGAACATTATTCACACTTTTATATTCCATAAAAACACAAACCTTTCTTCAGAATGCATATAACAATCACCCCCTCCGGTCAAGCCCGGGGACATAGACGGCCGGCGTTCCGCTGTATTCACCGGCCGGTTTGCCGGCCATTCGCGTTAAAGAACGTTTGACTTCATAAAAAACAACATGTTACTAATAGAAAAATATTTGAAGACCCGTTTGATGACATTGATACGCCGAATGTTACAAGGAGATCAAAGATGACATGGGATGCTGTCATTAATATTTTTCAGGGTGTCACCACCCTGGCGGACTCGTTTGCCCATAACCCGAAAATGGCTGTTGCCAGAATCGCTCTGATTCTGCTGGGGCTTTTTCTGGTTTATATGGGCAAAAAAGGATTTCTGGAGGCGCTGCTCATGATCCCCATGGGACTGGGCATGGCCACGGTCAATGCGGCGATCATGTATTTTGATCCTCTGAATCTGCATGGCGGAATGGGGACGCTTTTTGTGGAAGCGCAGGCGGGAGCTACGGCCGACGCCGTAAAAAACGCCGCCGATCTGATGACGGTCTTACAGATTGACTGGCTCCAGCCCATCTACACATACACCTTCAGCAACGGCTTGATTGCCTGCCTTGTTTTTATGGGGATCGGAGCTTTGCTGGACGTGGGTTATGTGATGGCCCGGCCTTTTCAGAGCATGTTCATTGCCGTCTGCGCGGAGCTGGGAACCATTGTTACACTGCCCATCGCCCAGATGTTCGGCTACACGCCGCAGCAGGCGGCCGCCATTGCGATTGTCGGCGGCGCGGACGGTCCGATGGTTCTATTCACCTCCCTGCATCTGGCGCCCGAACTCTTTGTGCCCATCGCCATCATTGCTTATCTTTATCTAGGGTTTGCCTACGGGGGGTATCCTTACATGGTCAAGATGCTGGTGCCCAAAAAGCTGATGGCCATCAAACCCGCGCCGCCCAAAAAGGTCAGACACATTACATCCGGCCAGAAAATGCTTTTTGCCGTTGTCGCGTGCGTCTTTCTGTCTTTCCTGCTTCCGGTGGCCGCTCCGTTATTTTTCTGCCTGTTTTTCGGCGTGGTCGTCCGGGAATCCGGCATCAAAGAATATATTAATCTTTTGCAGGGGCCGATCCTTTATTTATCCACGATGTTTCTGGGGCTGCTGCTGGGTGTTCTTTGCGACGCCAACACGATTATGGATCCGAAAGTTCTGCCTTTGCTGCTATTGGGAATATTATCGCTGATCATCTCCGGCATCGGCGGTATTATTGCCGGTTATATTCTGTATTTTGCAACGGGCGGCAAATACAATCCCGCCATCGGTATTGCCGGTGTCAGTTGCGTGCCGACCACGGCCAAAGTGGCCCAGAAACTGGTTTCCAAGGCCAACAAGACGGCTATTGTTCTGCCGGAAGCGCTGGGAGCGAATATCAGCGGTGTAATTACCACGGCGATTATTGCCGGCATTTACTGCAGCCTGCTTGCGAAATAAGAAGGAGAATGTGTGATGGGTGGATGGACAGCAGCATTGTTTACTTATCTGTTGACGATTATTATCGCCTTTTTCTGCGCCGGCATGATCCATTTGATGGTTGTGCTCCTGGACCGGCATTCCGGAAAGAAAAAATAGTTTTTTCCCCGGCGTCCTTCCGGTCTTTGCCGGACTTTAGAAATTACGGCCTTGAAATGCGGTCTGAATTCTGTTTAATCTATCCGATAAAGGGTTATGCCATATGACAACGGAACCAAAGCCCGTCGAGCAGAAGAATCGATGGGTTTCATCAGCACTGAAAGTCAATCTGGAAAGAACGGCGGTGGACGTCCAGATTCCCGGCCAATACGCGCCGCTTTTGCAGATTGTCGGGGAACACTACGGTCTGCAGAAAAAAACGCGCGAGCTTTTGACGGAACTCAATCATCCTTATGTCAACTGGGACTATGTTCTCAGGGAGCTCAAGTCCATCTCCATCGGTGATTTTCATATTTATAACAATCATCCGGAGGGACTGGCCGCTTTATCCATCCTCCTGACGATTTATTTTGATGTTCTGAAATCCGCCGCGTCCGAAGACGTGAAAGACAGCGCCATTCATTACCTGTTTGATTATGCGGATGCGATTATCATGCAGAGCAATGAATTTCTGGAAAGAAATCTGTCGCTGTTCCCGGGGTTGATCGCCTCTTTTATGAATATCGCCGGCGAAGAATCGGCGCTGTTCAAAAAAAGCTCATCTTATCTGAAGAGAATTATCCGGGTGGTCCAGGAAAAGAAGGTGAATATTTCCTCTCCGGCCTTCGACGCCCTGCTCTACAAGATGTTCCGGGCGACGTTCGTCTTCTGGCTTGGCCAGCCCGATCCCGCCTTGTGGCTTATCGCTGAACGCCGGGCCGACGCGCCGCTGGACGAGAATACGTATCTGGAATTAATCCGGCCGCTCAGTCATCACCGTTTCCGCGAACTGATCATGGAACTGGAAGGGCTTCGCCCCGTGGAAGGCGAAAAGCCGGGCGCACGGATGGGGGACTTTCTTGCCCTGCCGGATTATTTTCAGATCATTGACGGCTATCTGCATGTGGCAGACGCCCTGGAAAAATCCGAAGCCTACCAGGGGCGTCACCTGGTTAAACTGGATTTTCTTTTCGGCGTCATGTCCGCTCCGGGCCTGAAGGATATTCATGTCAGCGCCATGCGGGAAATCAATTATTCGCTGAAGCTGGTTTTCCAGGAGGAAAAAAAGGAAAATCTGGATGATTTTGTGCGCAGGATTTTCGGCTTTCTGAAAAAAAACACGTCGCGAAACGAATTCCGCGGCGCGAGCATTGACTGTATTGTGACGGCGGCCAGGGAGGTTTTCGCGCAAAACGCGCACCCGCTGGTGGAAACGTTCATCGACGAACTGATTGCCTACGGATTTGAATATCCGGAAATTCAGGGCTCGACTGCGGACTGGCAGGTGCAGGTCAATCCCGAGCATATTCGAACCATCCGCGCCTGGCTGGAAATTATCGCCATGAAGCCGCGCTGGACGAAAAAACTAATTTCCGCCCTGATCATTAATTTAAAAATGGGCGGGATTTTTATTCGCGATACCGATCTGATCCACCGTGAAATTTCAAAGCTGCTGAACACGGATATCGCGCCGGCTTACAACCTGATTAAGCAGCTTTTGCGTCTCTTTCCCGTGTATTTCAGTGAGATCGGGGCGGAAGGCGAACTTCGGGACATTACCACCCGGGTGGATGAACTGTCGTTTCGCAACGACCGGCTGGTGGATTTTTTCCGCAAGCAATCCCATGTGGAGAGCAACAGTCTGCTGGTCGAGTTTACCGAAGATATTTTCCACTACTGGTTTTCCGGCGATAAACAATATCTCCGCAAACATATTCCGGAGGAAGCGTTTGATCAGGTGACGAATTCCGGGAAGTACTTCGACGGGATGCATCAGGCGTTTGTCCATCTGCTGGCGAAGGTGAACAAGGACCCGCGCAGGTTTCTGGAATGGGAAAAGGCAAGAATTGCCAGGGAGATTCAGCAAATCAGGGATATTTCCGAAGTGGATCAGGAACGGGTGTCGCTGATGATTCGTATTTATCAGCTGATCCATAAAAAATATTATCCCCAGTATTTTGATTTGCTCAAAGACCTGGAGTCCGTCAATGCTTTTGCCGGTCAGGACCTCCTGTCGTTGAAACGGGCGCTGGCCTCGAAAAACTATTACCGGAGCCTGACGATTATCCTGAAATTTCTATCCGTGCTGAAGGCCAGAATTCTTTCCGGAAAGAAAACCCAGTCGTTTGAAAATATCTATCATAAGCGGCATATTGCTGCGGGTATTCCATCCATGTACGGAACTTATCATGAGGAGAAATTCGACGCCTTGGGGCTCACGCTGCGCTTGGAAGCCCTGGGCGGTATGCTGTTTGAAGAACTGATCAAATCGCTGAATCTGAAATTCATCACCAAGCGCACCATTATCAAAATTCATACTTATCTGTGGCACTACCTTGCCGCGCTGGAACTGGAAGGCGTTTCCACCGAAGGACTGGTGGCCAAAGTAAAGTATATTACGAGCGCGCTGCCCATTAAACAATTTTCCGTGGATCAATACATCGATATCTTTAGGTTTATCTCCAAGAGCATTCAGGATGTCATCCGTGATTATTATATCGATGCCCACAGCGTCAATTTACCGGTCATCGTCCGCCAGATCAAGCCGCTGTCCGATCAGCCGGACCTGGCGGGTGAGCCGCGCAGGCCCGATGAACTGGTCTATCAGCAATCGGAGAATTTCATCCGGGGTATGATCTCCTCCGCCTTCGGACTGCAGGTGCTGGATAATTTTGTTCACGCGGTGATCAAAACGCTCAACGCGGAACTGGAAAAATTCAAGGACAACAAAAGAATTCTCAATCTGCTGATGGATTATAATCCGGAGCTGGCCGTTTCTTCCATCTACGGCAAAAACACGAGCCTCGACAACCAGATCCTTCTGGGGAACAAAGGTTATTTTCTTAAAAAGATGGTCTCTTTCGGTTTTCCGGTGCCGCCGGGCTTTATCATTACCACGGAAGTGTTCCGGGGCTATGACGCCGTCTATGGTTACAAATATATTTTCAGCGACCTGGCGGCGCGCGTCAACAAGGAAATCAGGGCGCTGGAAAAGAGGACCGGCCGCAAATTCGGAGACCGCAATAATCCCCTGCTTTTATCGGTTCGCAGCGGCGCTACGGTTTCTCTGCCCGGGATGATGCGCTCCTTTTTAAATGTGGGCATCAACGGATCGATTGCGGAAAGCCTGGGCGCTAAAAAAGATTTTCAATGGGCGGCCTGGGATTCCTACCGCCGTTTCCTGCAGACCTGGGGCATGTTCCAGGGCCTGAGCCGCGATTTCTTCGATGCGATCATGGACGGCTTCAAGCAAAAGCACGGCGTGGAAAGAAAAATTCAATTTTCACCCGAGCTGATGAAAACCATCGCGCTGGCTTATAAAAAGGGCATTCTGGACAGCGGCATTCCCCTGGCGGATGATCCGATGCGGCAGCTGCGCCACGCTATTTTGCATGTTTTTGATTCCTGGTATTCGGAGCAGGCCAAAATTTATCGTCATCAGATGCATCTGTCCGATGAATGGGGAACGGCCGTTATCGTCCAGGCGATGGTTTTCGGTAATTTCCATGAACGGTCCGGTTCGGGCGTGATTTTTACGCGCGACCCCAAAAGTGTTTCATCCGATGTCACGCTTTACGGCGATTTTATCTTCGGCGTTCAGGGCGATGATATTGTTTCCGGCCTGGTGGAAACCTTTCCCATTTCGGAAAAACAGCGGATCGCCGAGCATCGCAATACGGGAATTTCCCTGGAAGCCACGTTTCCCGCCATTTATGCCGAGCTGGTCAAAATAGCCGAAATCATGATTTACGAGAAAGGCCTGAATCACCAGGAAATTGAATTTACCTTTGAAGGTCCCGAGAAAGATCAGCTGTTTTTGCTGCAGACGCGCGATATGGATCAAACCAAGACAAAAAGTCTGCGGCGTTTTAAAGACACGCCCTCATTGCAGGCGTCCATGCTGGGCACGGGGATCGGCGTGAGCGGCGGCGCGCTTTGCGGCCGGGCTGTGTATTCCGAAGATGACATTAAACATTTCCGCAGGACGGAACCCAAAACATCTCTGATTCTTGTGCGTCCCGATACGGTTCCCGACGATGTCGGCGTGCTTTTGCAGGTGGAGGGACTCCTTACGGCCAAAGGTGGAGCGACCTCTCATGCCGCAGTGACCATTCCGCAGCTGGGCAAAGTCGGGGTGGTGGGCTTGAGTAAGCTGAAAGTTTATGAAGCAGGCGGTTATGCCGCTCTGGAAGGCCACACCATCAAGACGGGAGATTTTATCTGCATTGACGGCTGGAGCGGCACGCTCTATCTGGGAAAGCATGAACGAGAGACGGATAAGTATTATTCGATCACCCTCTAAGCTGTCAGGGTTCGAAAAAACAAAAATGATTTTTTCTGCGCTTTTTCTTTGCCTTGTACATGGCGAGATCAGCATGATGGATCAACAGATCTGAATTGTCGCCATGCTCCGGAAAAAGCGCAATGCCGACGCTGAATTTGACCTTGATATTTACGGGCGGCGAACCGATGGATAACGGTTCTTTAAATTTTTCAAAAAGAAGCTGAACCACGGTTTCAATATGGCTTCTTTGCGAGATATCCGTCAAGAGGATTAAAAATTCATCGCCGCCGATCCGGGCGATGGTGTCGTTTTCCCGCCGGACAAAATCTTTGAGCCTGGCGGCAATTTCAACAAGCAGCTGATCTCCGGTTTTATGCCCATAGGCATCGTTGACGTCTTTGAAGTCGTCCAGGTCAACAAACAGCAGGGCCAGAGGGCTGCTTCTTCTTTTGGCCGAGACGATGGCCTGCTCCAGACGATCCATCATGAGTTTCCTGTTCGGCAATCCGGTCAAAGGATCGTTATAGGCCAGTTGCATGACCCGTCCTTCCGTCAGATCGACAAAATTGCCCAGGATGGCCTGTTTTTCATTCATGTTAACGAGAGCAACCGAACCCAGAATCCACTTGATTGTTTCCTGCTTCGTCATCACGCGAAACATGAAGAAAGATTCCGTCTGGTCGGTCAGCATGGCCTGGAAGCTTTTTTGCACGTGATCGCGGTCTTCTTCAAAGACAATCTTCAGGGGATCCATCTTTCTTAATTCCCGCGGCGAGAAACCGAATATTTCACAGAAGGCTTTATTGGTGAAGATCAGCCTGTTTTGCTGGATGATGCATATGCCGAAAGGCGACAGGTTCAGCATCAGCTCGATGAACTTATTGAGCTCATGAACCTGCTTGGTGGTTGACCCGAATTGGATTCGCAGGTGCTTATTTTCAGTGACCGCTTTTTTTAACTGTTCCTGAAGGTTTGCCTGAGCGGTTTTAAGTTGTTCCAGTTCCGAAGACACGGTCAATCACCTTTCCGGCGCTTAAATTCCGGGTTAATGGCCCTAACTGATTTACTTTCCTGTAGCATATACCAATTTACGCGAATATAAAAGCAGCTGTTGATCCCGGTGATCCGCTTCCAAATAGACAGCCCCCGTTCTCCAGGAAAAAAGAAAACGAGGGCTGTCCGTCTTAATCACCTTGCCGCTTACTGGATATTCTTGTGGATATAAACGGTCAAATCACCCAGCCGGTTAGTATAGCTGCCGTATTCGTTGTCATACCAGCCGAAAATTTTGGCATGGACTACCGGAACTTTCAGCATTTTCTCACCAATGCTTTCCACGAGCCCCGCCGGCAGATTCGGAATGTGAGACAGATCAACGGGAATGAAAGCCGTGCGGGTGTGATTGAACTGGCCTTCAATGATCACCGCCGCGTCTTCGCCGATCAGATCGGTCGAAACATTCTGCTGCATCGTGAACCGGACCAGCGGGTTGTTCTGGGCGGTTTTCTGATAAATATCATTGAGCTTCTTCGTATCGATATTGGCCGCGGCCCCCGTTTTGCTGTCGCGCGCCTGGAACGTCGCGTTCAGGATGATGAGCGAAAGGGTGTTGGTCGGCACCCGGATGGAATCGCCCATGAAACCGATGTTCTTGACTTCCGGAATAACTTCGATCAGAGCCTTTGCGGCGCCGGTCGAGGTAAGAATAATATTGTTCAGGATGCTGCGCGTCTTGCGGATATCCTTTTCACCCGCTTTGGGCAGTTTGTCCAGAACGCTCTGGGTATTGGTGACGGCATGGATCGTGGACATGGACGCCGTCAGAATGGTGCTGGTTTCCTCATTATCCAGAAGCGGTTTGACCATATGGGCAAGTCCGGTCGTCGTGCAGGACGCAGCGGAGACCAGAATGTGCTTTTTGCGGTCGAAGGCCGTGTGGTTAATGCCGTAAATCAGTGTGGTGGTGTCGTCCGGCGTCGATGCGGCCTTGTTTTTGATCTTGAACGGTGCGGAATGGACAACCACTTTGGCGCCGCCGTTTAAGTGACCGCGGATCGAGCCTTTTTTATCATCAACGGGAACGGTCGGATCTTTGAAATTGCCGCTGCAATCCACAACAATATCCGCGCCATATTGACGCCAGGGAATATTGAGGGGGTTTCGCTGCTCGCGGAGAATCGTTACCGGTATACCGTCAATGATCATCTTGCCGTTTTTCTCATCCGTAATCTGTATACAAGGCTGCGCCTTGTAGCCGTAGAGAAAACGATGGAGCAACCCGTAGGTGGCATCCGCTTCAATCAGGCGGGCAATGGTTTCCATACCCATGCCGATGTCGCGGCCCTGATTAACGACGATTTCTTTAAAATACTTTCTGCCGACGTGATGCCACAGAGTCAGTTTGCCGATTCGTCCCAGACTGTTAATGCCGAGTACCGGCAGCCTGCTGTCCTGTGTGCTACTTTTTACCATAATATATTTCCTCCTTTACCCCCATTTTGGCGGGAATGATTTTTTTTGTGAAATTTGAGATGATAAGGCGCATAGATCCCCAATGATAGCTACGGAAGGTGATTCTGTGTAAATGTTGCCCAAGTCCGATATCCATAATTCATTGAGGTCATTTGAGAAGACCGGGATATCCTTACCGGAAAGCCCGGTCAAAGTCAAGAGCTCAAAAGATAAAGTAAATAATATTAAGTAGATGGGTTGATTTTACCCATGTTTAAGCGCCTGGGGATCATCCGGATGGTTTCAACCGGAATCCACCCGTCATTTGCCGCCGTGTCACTTCACCCGGCATCCGCCGGGCCGGTGCGGCACGCAAGATGCGCTTCACGCGTACTCAGGGGCAACAACCATAGTTTCTTCCGGGGTCCGCTTCCTTGGTCTGAGGTCCGCAGCAGCATTCGCCGCCGTTTAGCCCCAGCATGCCGTTGATGACGGCTGCCGCGCAACCGACGCCGGATTGAACACTGATGGCCCCTGTCTTGCAGTTCCGGCTGCAGGCGCCGCACTCCATGCAGGCGTCGCGATCAGCAATTGCCGCTTTTTTCCCAATTATTTTAAACACATTATGCGGGCAGACGGTGAGGCACATGCCGCAGCCGGTGCATTTTTGCGTATTCATTTCCAGGGTTACGACGTCTTTTAAGTATGTCATCCGTTCCATATTTTCTCCTATGCGATGACCAGCGATGTGATCCACACGGCCAGCCCGAGAACTCCCGCCGTGATTTCCAGCGGTAAAGCAAACCGCATTTCTTTTTTAACACCGGACAGCGATGTGTAAGTCGAGCAGCCTGTAAAATTCATGGCCAGATAAGCGGCGACGGCGGGGATAATCAGCAGCCACGACAAGGCGGCGAGCCCGCCCGCCGGCGACTGTAAATCGGCGCCGGACAGAAAAATCAGCCCGGAGGCGATGACCAATCCGATGAACAATCCCTTAACGGAGAAGGCGCGTCCCGGCAGCCAGGGCAAAAGCAGGGGGTTGATTACCGCTCCGCCCATAACAGCCAGGAAGAGCGCCGCCACGGCAAACAATCCGATGTGGACGAGGTTCATCAGAAAGTTGTCTGGCCCCAAGAGCCCTGCCAGGGCTAATAGACCAAGCGACAGCATCAAAAAGGGCCTGAACGCTGACAGAAGCTCAATGGGAATCAGGACAGCGCGTTCTTTCAGGGGAAAGGTTATTTCTCTCATCCGGTTTGTCTTTTGCATCCCGCCGTCCAGATAAGCGGGCAAATCGACGGCGCGCACCGGTCCGTAATTAACTTTGAAGCCGGATAGCTGTTTGACCTGATGCGCCGCAACTCCCGGAGCGCCAAGTTGCGGAAGGATGATTATTCGGTGTCCGACAACTTTGGCAAGGCCGCTTAATTCTATTCTCCGGACGAGTTCCTCCGTGCCGAACGTGCCTTTGCCCGCCGCACACCAGACGTTGATGCCTTTGGTGTCCAGAACCAGAATCCAGGCGTTTCGGTCGGGGATGGCCTGCCTCAGATAATCAAAGCTCATTTTGTAATTGGCGGTAACCAGAACGGGCGATTTCGAATCAGGTTGGCCCAACGCGTAAAGCCCGGGATCAATCGCATAGTCCATTCTGCCCACGCCCCAGCGGGCTTTGATCGTCCCCCAGCGATCCCGGCTTGTTAATACGGATCCTACCTTCGGGATAGCGCCGGCGGGTGTGGCAATCGATCCGGTTACAAAGGCCTGATCCATTCCGGGAGGTGTGCTCACCGTGTCCGTGGAGGTATCAGCCCCGCAGCCGCAGCCTGGTTTCTGTTCCGAAATGATCGGGAAAATTAATTTGTCTTTCGGGCCACCATATTGTTTTTTTTCTTCCATATTCCATCCTCGCTATATTTATACCAAGTTGCTATCAAATATTAGAATGTTGATTTACTTGGTATTACAACAACCGCAGGCGCCTGCTGCGTTCTTTATCGCGTCGATAAAAATTTGCACAGTCTGTAAGACCTCATCTTTCCTGCCGACCGGGAGATTCCCCGCTACTTTATTGAAAAAATCATCAAGACAGGTGTGCACATTACGGTGAACGATGCTGCCTTCCTTCGTCAGGGTAAGCACAAAGGCCCTGGAATCAAGGCTTGATTTCTCTCTCGTTAAAAGTCCTTTTTGAATCAGAGGATTCACCAGTCTTGTTGTTGTGCTTTTTTCCACGAACAGGATTCTGTGCAAGTCGGAAATATTCAGCGCCCTGTTTTTTACCACGGCGTCCAGAATGACAAACTGATGAAAGGTAACGCCCTCGCAAAAAGCGGTATCCTGCCTGCAGCAGCGCGCCGCCTGAGAAAGTCCGATGAACATGTCTATGAACCCGTCATGATTCAGTGAAGTCTTTTTCATATTGGTTGTATAATACAACTATAATCGGGTTTGTCAAGCACAAAGACGGCGCAGGGGTGATGGACGATAGCCGACAGGCCAATAATCATTTGAATCTTATAGTAAAAATGTTATTCTAACCGCGCATGATCAACGTAAAAATGGAAACCTGATGGAAGGATGAATCATGAAAACACATTCGGAAATAGCTGAAGCAAAATTTATGGAAGGTTATAATTGTTCACAGTCCGTTTTATTTTCTTTCTGCGACGGGTTGGGGCTGGATGCGGATTCCGCCTTAAAGCTTTCGTGCGGTTTCGGGGGCGGGATGGGGCGTCAGGGTGAGATCTGCGGCGCCGTATCGGGCGGGATCATGGCGCTTGGCTTAAAATTCGGCAGGGGAAAGAATGACAGCCGCGCCGAAACGGATTTGACGTATTCAAAAATCCGTGAATTCATGAACCGGTTTTCCGGTAGACACGGTTCCTGCCTTTGCCGGGAATTATTAAGCGGCTGCGATCTGGCCACGCCTGCGGGACAGGAATTTTATAAAGACAACGAATATTTTAATTTAATTTGCCGTCCCTGTGTGCGCGATGCCGCCGCGATGGTTGAAAGCATCATGGCCTCACGATAATCATGGTTATCCAATGATTCAGACAGATGAACACTACGGGATGTGTTTTTCGTTTCCGGCAACGGCCTTCATTCGGGCTTTTTCCTGATACATGCGGCGGTCGGCTTTGGCGATCAACGCTTCTATGTCGTCACCGGCGCGGGCGGTGGAAAACCCCGCGGCAAGACTGATCGGCCGGGCCGCGTTCAGGTTGAATTGCGCCACGTTGTTCTTCAGGCGCGTCAGCGCCTGAGCGCAGGTTTCTTCGTCAACCAGCGGGAGCATGATAATAAATTCATCACCGCCGATTCTGGCGATCATATCTTCCGGCCGGAAAGCCTGCTTGAGCAGATTGGCTGTGTTTTTGATGCAGAGATCACCTGCGGCGTGCCCGTCTTCGTCGTTGACAACTTTCAGGTTGTTCAGATCCATGACGATAAAACTGACGGGACGAAGGCGGCTGGACTTGATGCGGCTGATTTCGGCATCCGAGTAAAAGCGGTTGTAAAGGCCGGTCAGGGCATCGTGAATGCTGATGTGTTTGAGGTTTTCTTCAGCTTTCTTTTGAGCGGTCATGTCGTTGACGTGCATGATGACGTTGTCCGGCGGCGCAAAAGCATATTTGATGGTTACATATTTTTTTTCATCCGCATGACCGTCCCTGAACCAGAAACTCTTTTCGATATGCGTCTGCAAAGAAAAACATTGGTGCATATCAGCGGCAATATGCGGCGCATTCGGGTAACATTCCTCCACCGTTTTGCCGACGGCTTCGAGAATTTTACCGCCGGTATATTGCAGCGCCGCGTCGTTGTATTCCATCAGGATTAAATTATTTTTGTATCCTTTCCAGACAACCGTGGGGACGGGGATATTGTTGAAGAGCACCCGGATTCTTTCCTCGCTGTGACGCAGCGCTTCTTCCGCCTGTTTGCTTTCGGTGATATCTCTGGCTACGGCCCGGAAGCCGGTTTTGCCGCCTGCCGCGTCCTTCATCAATCCAATGCTCAATTGATGGGTGCGAATGCTGCCGTCCCCCCTGATAATTTCGTAATCGCCCAGCTTACTGGCCAGTCCCGTTTGATAAACCTGCCGGTAGGCTTCCGTTATCCTTTTTCTTGTTTCGGGCGTCGTGAACTGCCGGTAATGGATATTCAGGAGTTGTTCTCTTGTATAGCCCATCATGGCGCAGGCCGCGTCATTGGCAAATGTGATGCGGCCTCTTATGCCGCTCTCGAAATATCCCTCCGTCATATTTTCCAGGATGGAACGGTATTTTTCCTCGCTCGCGCGCAGTTCCTCTTCCGCCCGCTTGCGTTCGGTTACATCCCGGGAAACAACTCTGAAGCCTACGGGATGCCCGTCCGTATCCCGCATCAGTCCGACATTCAGCTGATGAATGCGCGTGGTTTTGTCTCTCAGAACAATTTCGTAGTCAAACAGGGTGCAGGGAATGCCGGTTTCAAAAGTGTGCTGAAAAACTTCTTTTACTTTTTTTGATGTTGCCGGTCTTGTGAATGCGCGGTAATCCAGTTTCAGTAATTCGTCAGGCGTATAGCCCATTGTATCGCTGGCTGCTTTGTTGGCAAAAATGAATGTTCCGGACAGGTCGCATTCGAAATAGGCGTCCTGCATATTTTCAATAATGGTCCGGTATTTTTCCTCGCTGTGGCGCAGGGCTTCCTCCGCCTCGCGGCGTTCGGTAATATCGTGGATGATGGAGTACAGAAGCTTTCTGCCGCCGATTTCCACGGGGCTGGTGAATACTTCAACAGGGCGCAAAGCGCCGCAGGCGAGGCGGTGCGTAAAGTAAAAATGGCTGCGCTGCTCCGATTTGGCCATGAGCATCTTTTGGCGGACATCGTCCTCGTTTAATGTATTGATGTCCGTAATTTTCTTCTGCAGAAATTCTTTTTTTGAATATCCATAGTAGGAGCAGGCGGTCAGGTTGACATCAACAAACCGGCCGGTGTCCGGATCGATGAGAAACATGATGGCCTTCGTGTGCTCAAATAAGCTGCGGTAGTGCGCTTCACTCTGCCGGAGAATATCCTGCGTTTCTTTTCTGGCCGTGATGTCCCTGCCCACTCCCCGAAAACCGGCAATGCCTTTCCGGCCGGTCAGGATGGGGGAAATCATCATTTCCATGGTGATGACGGAGCCGTCCTTACGGCGCACGTCCGATTCAAAGAGTTTGGCGGGAACGCCCGTATGGTAGACCTCTTTAAAAATATTCAAGACTTTATCCGCTTCTGTTTTCGTCGCGTATCTCTGCCGGTGTCTGAGATTCATGTATTCTTCGCGGGAATATCCCAGCATCTGATGGGCGGCTTCATTACAGAAGGTGCATTTCCCGTTCGGATTAATTTCAACGCAGGCATCTTGAATGTTATCCAGGAAAATCTGGTGTCGATCCCGGCCGGATTTGATATTTTTTCTTTCGGTCCCGCCGCGGGTGACCGGGGCATCGGCGGCTGAAGATGCCGGTTGTGCATCCGTTCCGACGGGTTTGCTTAAAGCGATTATTTCGGTTCCCCGGGAACGGCCGGAGACTCTGGTATCCGTGTTCCTGCTCTTTGTTTTCATCAATAAACTCATCTGGCTGATTTGATTTTATTTTTAGCATAAGAAGAGTGCTGGGGCAAGTCAAGATAATATTGTATCTTTGATCCAGGATTGCCCTGACAGGTCATGCTGCCATTCTGATGCCTCATCCCGGGGAAACGAAATGTCCGGCGGATTGCACTTCCGGGTATTGCGTTTTGACAATAATATCGTCTCGTTTGCTCTAGGGGTCATCCCCTTTAGCCGGACGGGACGTACGCCTGACCTGCACAAAAATGCCTTGAGTTATAATTTACTACCCTATAATATAAATAAGCCGCTACCTGACGGATCATGATGGATAATAAGAAAATGAAATCAAATCAGCCGCAACAAAACGTTCACAAGGTTCCCCAGAAATGGATCAGACACATTTTTGAGAAGTCTCCCGTCCTTGTTTACGTAACCAATTATGACGGTATTTTTCTGGACATTAATTCAGCAGGCGTTGCCATGCTGGGCGGTGAATCGCGGGAGGAGTTCATCGGTAAGATTTCCATTCGCTCCTTCTATGCCGATCCGGACGACAGAAAGCGCTTTCAGGACCTTATCGCCGATCAGGGATTCATTCAGGACTTTGAAACGCAGTTTCGCCGGATCGATAAAAAGATCTTCGATGTCCGGGTCACCGGTTTTGTCCGTCAAACAGCCGTGGGAAAGATTATCGGTTATGAAGGGTTTATCGTTGACATTACAGACAGGAAGCTGGCCGAGCGGGCGCTCAAAGAATCGGAGGAGAAGTACCGCACGGTTGTCGAGAATTCCCTTTCAGCCATTCTCGTCCATCAGGACGGCCGTTTTCTGTTTGCCAATCAACGCTGTGCCGATTTGGCCGGCTACGACAGGCCTGACGATCTCCTGGGAAAATATTTTTGGGAATTCGTTCACCCGGAAGACCGGGCCATCGTTAAAGAGCGCGGCCTGATGCGTGAAAAAGGGCAGCTGACGCCTGAACATTATTCGTTTCGAATTTTAGAAAAAGACGGGAAAACAATCCATTGGGTCGAGCTACGGGCGACGCATGCCATGTATATGGGAAAGCCGTCGGTCGTCGCTAATTTTATCGATATCACGAAGAGCAAAAAGGCCGAAGAGGAAATACGCCAGTTGTCCCGGCGCCTGGTAAAGGTTCGGGAAGAGGAAAGAAAGATGTTTGCGGGCGATCTCCATGATGATGTGGGACAAATCCTTACGGCGATGCATTTTGACCTGGATTCTTTGCGGAAGATCGCTCCTTCCCATGACATCGCGCAAAAACAGCGTTATGAAAAACTGGTGCGGAATGTGGAAATGTTAGCCGATATCGTGCGCAAGACCACCTCTTACCTTCGTCCGGATATTCTGGACATGATGGTTCTGATCCCCGCCCTGACCAGACATATCGAGAAATTCCAAGCCAACCAGCCGGGCATTCACGTTGAGTTCAAGGCGCTTGGTCTCAAGAAGCGGTTGAATCCCGAAATCGAACTGGCTATTTACCGGATCGTTCAGGAAAGCCTGACGAACATTGCCAAACATGCGCGGGCAACCTCGGTCGATATCATGCTCACCTACTCCCATCCCCATGTTATTCTAGCCGTTCGGGACAACGGGGTGGGACAAAACGAGTCAGGCCGGGAAAGAAAAAAGCGCAGGGAAGGCGAGGGCATCGGACTCCTCACCATGAGGGAGCGGGCGGTATCCCTGGGCGGGTCTTTTGAAATATCTTCGCTGCCGGGCAAAGGAACGACCATCCGGGCGGAGATTCCGGTTTAACGGAAGGAAAACATCATGAAAAAGATTCGCGTGTTGGTAACCGACGACCACAGCATTGTGCGGGAAGGCCTGAAACAGTTTCTGAACAGCCAGCCGGATATGGAAGTGATCGGCGAGGCCGGGGACGGCGCGGAAGCGTTGGAAAAGATCAAAGGGCTTCATCCCGATGTTGTGCTCCTCGATATCACGATGCCGAATATCACGGGATTGGAAGTTGCCAATCTTGTTCGCGACACGGTGCCGAAGACGCGGATTGTCATATTTTCCATGCATGGGAAAGAAAGCTGTGTCAGAGAGCTTTTGTCCTCCGGTGTGCTGGGCTACGTCCTCAAGGCGTCTCCCAGTTCGGATATTCTCAAGGCGATCCGGATGGCCCACCGGGGGGAGTATTTCCTCAGTTCCAAGCTGAAAGCGGAAGTCATCCAGAAATATGTCAAAGGCCAAGGGAGCGCTCCGTCCATCAGCGGTTATGATCTGCTGACGGAGCGGGAACAGCAGGTTTTTCGTCTGGTTGCTCAGGGGCACTCCACGGGTAAGATCGCTGATCTTCTCTTTATCAGTCCAAAAACAGTTGAAAAACACCGCACCAGCCTTATGAAAAAACTCGATATCCACGACCGGTTTGAGCTTCTGAAATATGCCATCAAGGTCGGGGTCGTGGACCCGGAGCTTTGGAGCGACTAGCCTTTCTTTAATCCCGCTTAAGCGGGACGAGCCGTAAATTCGCCGCAGCCATATCTCGATTTATTCTGAACACCTTCCAATGACCGTTGATGACGGTAGGGTCTCCCCCCATATAAAAGTGGGGTCTGCCTCCCCCTGTATGGGGCTTCGCCCCAATTGTTACTTTCCCTGACATATCCTAAGTGCGGATCAGGCGAAAAAAGCGTTCGCCGAATTCAGCTAATGAGGAGGGTATGGAATGGATTGGAGTATTATCGGAATAATTATTTCATTGATCATGATCATTGTGATGGCTTTAAGGGGATGGCACATCATCGTGATTGCGCCGCTCGCGGCTATCGTCGTGGCTCTTTTTTCCAGCATGGACGTTTTGCCCACACTGACCGGGCCTTATATGAAGGGGTTCATCAGCTACGCCGGGAAATTTTATCTGCTCTTTCTGGCCGGTTCCATCTTCGGCAAATTTATGGAGGACAGCGGCGCCGCCAGAGCCATGGCCGAAGGTATCCTGAAACTCATCGGGCGCAACAATCCCATGGCGGCCATTATGGCGGCCGGTTTTATCGGCCTGGTTCTCACCTACGGCGGCGTGAGTCTCTTTGTCGTTGTCTTTGCGCTGATTCCCATCGCGAGGCCGATGTGGCGCGAATTGAATATGCCCTGGCATCTCTTTGCCATCTCTTTTGCCCTGGGAATCGGCTCCATCACGATGACCATGCTGCCCGGTTCGCCCCAGATTCTTAACATCATGCCCACAAAATACATGGCTTCGACCCCGATGGCTGCGCCTCTGATCGGCATCATCGCATCGGTCATCGTTTTTGTTTTCACCTACGTCTATGCGAAAATTCAAATCAAAAGATACCAGGCCCGTGGCGAGGGATATGTCGCGCCTGCGGGTATCGGCGTGGCGAGTGGTGAAGGCGCATCGGCGACGGCGGAGAATCTTCCCAATGTCTGGCTGAGCATCATTCCCATGGTGGTTGTTATTGTCATGCTGAATATATTCAAGCTGGATGCCGTCTGGGCTCTGACCGGCGGAACCGTTGTCTGTCTTGCTTTTTTCTGGAAGAAGTTCGCCAATATTCTGGATACGCTCAACAAAGGCGCCCTGAATACGGTGATCCCCATCGTCAATACCTGCGCTGATGTGGGTTACGGTATGGCTGTTGCCGCAACGGCCGGTTTCAAAGTGGTCACGGCGTGGCTGATGACGCTGCCGATGCATCCTATTGTGTCTTTGTCCATTGCCACCAATGTCATGGCCGCCATCACCGGTTCGGCATCCGGCGGTCTGGGCATTGTTCTGGAGACCCTGGCGAAACAGTACGTGGGTTTGGGACTTCCTCCCGAACTGATCCATCGGGTGGCGACCATGTCTGCGGGATGTTTTGACGCCATGCCGCATAACGGTGTGATTATCACCTTTCTCGCCGTAGCCGGACTGACGCACATGAATTCTTACAAGCATGTATTTTTTACGCACATTCTTGCAACGCTTGCGGCGCTGGTAGTCGTGATTCCCATCGGAATCGCCATTTACTAAAGGATGCCATCTGCCGGAGAATTAACTATCGCCCCGCAAAAAGCGGGATGAAACGATCATCATTAGAAGGAGACGTATTTATGCAGGGAGGTTTTTATGTCTGAAGAACGAAACAAAATCATGAGTGCTAAAGAAGCAATCGGCAAATATGTTTATGACGGTTGCAGTCTGATTCTGGGGAACTATACGGTTGCCGCTTCCATGGCGCTTGTTTACGAGGTTGCCCGCCAGCAGAAAAAGAAATTAACCGTGTATTCGCAATCCGGCGTTATCGATGTAGAAGTCCTGGTGGAAGCAGGCTGCGTGGAGCGCCTGGTAAGCACGTATGTTTATCGGGGCGGCGGCAGGTCCGGCGGGTCCGCCGTAGAGCGCGCCCTTAAGGCCCAGTCGCTGCAAATGGAGGACTACACAAATTTTCAATACAACGCAAGGCTGGTGGCGGGCATGCACGGCTTTACGTTTATTCCGGTTCTGGAAGGGGCCATTGATACCGATTTGTTCCGGAAACGCACCTTCATGGGTGAAGATAAATACCGGGTCATGGCGTGTCCCTATAGCGGCAAGGAAATTCTCACTGTTCCGGCGGCCAATCCCGATGTGTGCATCGTTCATGTGCAGCGCGCGGATAAATACGGGAATGCCCAGTATTGGGGAGCGCTCGGAAGCGTCGCCGCCGCGGCTCTCGCGAGCAAGAGAATTATTGTTTCGTGTGAAGAAATTGTCGAACACGACGTCATCGTGTCCAGCCCCCATCTGACGCTGATCCCCGCGTACCGGGTCGATGCGGTGGTGGAAATCCCCTGGGGCGCCAACCCGACGGAAGTCATCGGCTACTATAATCTGGATCGCTTCATGTTCAGCCTGTTTGCCATGTCCTGTGGAGAAGAAAAAGCCATGAAAGCCTGGATGGATGAATGGGTTTTCGGCTGCAAGGACCGTGAAGCTTATATCGATCACTATGCGCAAAAATTCGGCAGTGGAACCCTGGACGGCATCCGGGCGAAGGCGTTTTATTCCGCTCCGGCAAATTACGGGGCCGCGTTTACCTCCATTTGGGATAACGAAGGGCGGGAAAGAAACATGGGTGTGACGATAGAAGAATTTGAAAAGTTCCTGAAAGAGAAGGGGGCGCTTTATGAGTAAGGCATATACATTGGAAGAGCTGCTGATTATTACCGTCGCAAAGGAAATTCGTGATTATGAAAACGTGGTTTTGGGCGTCGGGCTTCCGACCACGGCCGGTGCTCTGGCCAAAGCCATTTATGCCCCCCATGCTACGCTGATCATGGAATCAGGCATCTTTGATTTTGAACCGCTGTTGCCCCTTAATCATATTGCCGACGCCAACGCCCTGCGCGGGTTTGCTTATGCCACGGATCTCTTTTCCGCCTTCACGATGACCTACCGCGGATTTGTGGATGTCTGTTTCCTCGGTGTGGCCCAGATCGACAAGTTCGGCAATCTCAATACCACGGTGATCGGCGATTATGACAAGCCGACCATGCGCCTGCCCGGCTCGGGCGGGGCGGCGGATTTTCTTTCCTACGCGAAAAGAACGGTCCTGACCATGTTGGGCGGCGAGTTCGTCAACAAGCTCGATTACGTCACCTCTCCCGGTTATCTGGAAGGCGGCGACAGCCGGGAAAAAACCGGACGCTACCCCAAGGGCAGCGGTCCGTCCATGCTCCTGACCACCAAGGGGGTTTTCCGGTTCGATCCCGTGAGCAAGGAGTTGTATCTTGCCCAGATTCATCCGCGCGTTCGCATTGAAGATGTGAAGAAAGATGTCCCCTGGGACCTGAAAATATCGCCCAATGTTTCAGAGACGGATCATCCGACGGAAGAGGAGATTGATTTTGTCAGGCGATTCGCCCCGGCCCAGGCGGCCGGACGAAAGCTGATGACCGAACTGGTCGTAACCAACATCATGAAGAAAATGGCGCAAAAGGCGAAGGCGTAAGCAGGGATCGCCGTCACCGAAATTCCTGGTAAAAACAGAAAGAACGTCTTCGCCCTCTTTCTTCCCCTTCTTTCTGC